>JAHWKS010000511.1 GCA_019347795.1 Planctomycetota bacterium
GACCCGGCGGCGAGCCGGTGTTCGACCCGCTGGGCATCGGCGTGGGGGTTCCCGGGCTGATCAACTACCTGCTGATCGTCGGCGGGATCGTCGCGGTCGTCGCCTTCGTGATTTGGGGCCTCGCCCGCGGGCGGTTCGGCGCCTGGCCGATGCTGGTGCTGATGCGCGTGCCGATGCTGGGCAAGACGCTGGAGATGATGGCCCTCTCGCGAATGGCGTGGACGCTGGCGATGGCGAACAACGCGGGGATGGACCCGCGGCGCTCGGTGAAGCTCTCGCTGCGGAGCGCGAGCAATCCCTACTACGCCTCGTTTCAGAAAAGACTCGATACGGAGCTTTCCGGCGGGGCGGAAATTCATGAGGCCTTCGCCCGCAGCCGCGGCTTCCCCGGCGAGTTCGTGGACGTGATCGCCAACGGCGAGCTGAGCGGCACGCTGCCCGAGTCGCTCCTGCGGCTCTCGGACGACTACCGCCGCCGCGCCGAGTCCTCCTCCGGCATGCTCACTGTCTTCGCCTCCTTCGCCGTCTGGGGCCTGGTAGCGCTCATCATAATCAGCTTCATCATTCGCTTCGCGATGTTCTACATCGGCACGATCTACTCGTTCCTGCCGTGACGGCCCGCCCGTCTCCGCGCAGCAGCCAGGGCTTGGCGCAGGGACGACATCGCAAACCGCACCACACTCGCCCCATCTTGAAACGCAGCCCAACTCCTCTCCGGATAACCGGCGCCATCGCCCCAACCGGCGCGTGATCGCGGATTCCTGAGAAAAAGGCGAACGCGCAGCCTGTTCCCCGCCCGGCACGCCGCTACACTTCTTGTCGGCGAAGCGGCGTCGCCGAAATCGTCAACGAAAGCGATCGCGACGATCGCGCCCGCTGGCGAAACCGCGCCGCCCCCGTTCGCCAAAGCTGTTGCGACCCACCGCCTTGCGCCGATGGAACGATAGAGAGACGGAATTCACTTCGGGCACGGACGCGCCCAAGGAGCCGACCGCGGCGAAAACTTCGCCGCGTCCCGCTTGCCAAGCGCGTCGATGTCGCAACCCCGTCGCCTGTCCAAAGACCTGCTCGCTCTGAGCCTGTTGGCGCTGGCGGTGTTTCTCGCCGCGGCGCTGGGGACGTACGACCCGGCCGACCCCGCGGGCGAGTTGCTGTCTCCGCTCGATCGCGTTTATCATCCCGACGCCGTCGTTTATCCGCAGAATGAGCAGGCCGCCAATCTTTGCGGCCGCTGGGGCGCATTGCTGTCCGACCTGCTGCTGACGTCGCTGGGGCTGGGCGCCTGGTATTTGCCCGCGTCGGCGGCGGTGCTGGGGGGGTTGCTGGTCCGCCGCAAAGAGATTGATGCACCGCTTGTGCGAACGGCGGGATGGACATTGTCGCTGGCGGGGATGGCGAGTCTGGCGTCGCTCCTGGCGCCGTCGCTTTCGCAGGGACCGGTGATCGGCTCGGGCGGGTATTTGGGCGCGCTCGACGACTGCGGCGCCGCCGGAGGAGCGATCCTCTTGGCGAGTCTCACGCTGGCGGGATTGCTGCTCTGCACCGATTACGCACTTCCAAAAGCGGCGGCCTGGTCGGCGCGGGCCACGGGGAAGGCCGGTCGAACGGCGATGACGAAGATCCCCGGCCGGCGCGGAGCGGCAGCTACCGTCGTCACCGATCTCGATGCGCCCGACGAGGCGGAGGATACGGAGGCCGAAGAAGAATCAGACTCCGCGCAACCAGCTTCGCGGAAGATATCGGTACGCAAGCGTTCCAAGGCTGTTTCCGATCTCGCGCCGCGAGTGAGCCGTCCGCCCGCCGTCGAGGATGAGGAAGAAGACGTCGAAGAGGACGTGGAGGAAGCCGAAGGGGACGAAGAGGAGGAGGCGCCGGTCGTCAAGACCAGGTCGAAGAAACGCCGCAAGTCGAAAGCCGAGCCGGCGGAGGATGACGGGGAAACGACCACCCGGATCGACCCGCCGCTGAATGTCCGGAAGCCGCACAAGCTTGACAAGGCGGAGCGGGATGAAGTCCGCGAGCAGCTTGACGAGGGGAGCCAGGCCGCCGACGCCGCCGAGTACGAACTGCCCGACATCGACCTCCTGATCCAGGGGGACGATTTTTCCTTTGAGAATCAGGAGCAGGAAGTCCTCCGCAAGGCGAAGGTGCTGGAGGAAACCTTCGCCAGCTTCGGGTTTAACGTGAAGGTGGTGGAGATCGAAACGGGGCCGGTGATCGCTCAATACGAGATTGAGCTGGAGGCGGGCCTGCGCCTCTCGAAGATCACGGGCCTGGCGGACGATCTGGCGATCGCGCTGCGGGTCCCCAGCGTCCGCATCGTGGCGCCGATTCCCGGCAAGAACACCGTCGGCATCGAGGTGCCGAACGAAGAGCGGCAGGTGGTCCGCCTCCGCGACGTGATGGAGGAAGCGGGCGAGAAGACGCAGAAGCTGCGGATTCCCCTGTTCCTGGGCAAAGACGTCGCGGGCAATCCGCTGGTGACGGACCTCTCGACCCTGCCGCACCTGTTGATCGCCGGCCGGACGGGCACGGGCAAGAGCGTGTGTTTGAACGCGATCATCAACTCGATCCTCATGACCAAGGGGCCGGATGAGGTGCGGATGCTGATGATCGACCCGAAGATGGTCGAGCTTTCCGGCTACGCCACGCTGCCGCACCTGATGCACCCGGTGGTGACCGACATGAAGAAGGCCGAGGCGATCCTGGCCTGGGCCGTGGACAAGATGGAGGAGCGATACGCCCTCCTGGCGAAGGCGGGGGTGCGGCATATCGCCTCGTACAACCAGCTCGGCGAGGAGGAGCTGTACGAGCGGCTCGAGCCGGAGGACGAGGAGCAGAAGAACGCCATCCCCACCCAGTTGCCGTTCATCGTGATCGTGGCCGACGAGATCGCCGACTTGATGATGCAGGCGGGCAAGGAGGTGGAGCAGCACATCATCCGCCTCGCCCAGAAGAGCCGGGCGGTGGGCATCCACCTGATCCTCGCCACGCAGAAGCCGACGGTGGATGTGATCACGGGGCTGATCAAGTCGAACCTGCCCGCGCGGATTTGCTTTCAGGTGGCCAGCCGCACCGACAGCCGCGTGGTGCTGGACGAGATGGGCGCCGATAAGCTCCTGGGCAACGGCGACATGCTCTTCCTCTGGCCCGGCACGAGCACGCTCCTCCGCGGCCAGGGGACGTACCTCACCGATGAAGAAATTAACGCGGTGGTGGACTTCGTCAGCACCGGCGAGCAGCGGTTCGTCAAGGAGCTGGTCAACATCAAAGTGAACGACGAGAGCGGGGGGGACTCTCCCGGCCAGCTTTCTCAGAAGGACGACCTTTACGAAAGCGCCGTGGACATCGTGGTCCGTGAAGGCCGCGGCAGCGTCTCGCTCTTACAGCGGGCCTTGGGGATCGGTTACGGCCGGGCGGCGCGGCTGATCGACTACATGGCCGAAGACAACATCGTCGGCGCCTACTCCGGGTCCAACGCCCGAGAGGTGCTGATCACCGTAGACGAATGGGAGCGGATGCAAGGCCACCGCGCGGAAGAGCCGACCTCCCGCCGCCCGAAGCCCCTTCCGCCGCCCGATGACGAAGAGGTAGAAGACGGGGAGGAGGACGAACTCGAAGAGGAGGAAGCGCACGAGGAGTACGAGGACGAAGAGGCGTGGGAGGAGGAAGACGAAGACGATGAAAACTACGATGACGCCTACCACGCCGAAAGCGCATGAGGCGCCGTCAACGGTTTGCGAGGTTGCTCCAGGCCCAAAGGCAAGCGAGGAAGAACTTTTTCTCGTTGGACGCCGGCAAGGCTTTGAATTGTCTTACTGCATTCTCCGCCTGATCCACGAGGAGCAGAACGTCCGAGCGACGGAACCGCTCCGACAGGTCGTAATCGGCCAGATGGCGTTGTTCCTGCAGGTTGACGAACGTTCTCGCGATGTGCCGAATCTCCGTGGAAACAACGAATCCGGACGGAAGGCCTTTCGCCACGGACGCCTTGAGCGTCCCTCCCGCAAACGACACACAGGCGGCCTTCATGACATTGTGGGCGAAGGCGCGGGCAAGCACTTGACGGTAGGGCCCCTGATCGTGATGAGCGCCGATCGCCGCGCGGCATGCCTGATCCGCGAGAAAATGAAACACGGCGTAATAAGCGGATGACACGGCGCGGCGCAGATTCGCCTGCTTGGGTCGGCTGGGGTCAAGGCGAGCCAGGCGCCTTGCCTGCGCGAGCAGGTTGTCGTGCATAGCCTACTCGGCTTCCTGTTGCCGTTCACTTTCTTTGACGAAACTCACATAAGGAAATTTCTCCACGCCGCGCGCCAGCAGTCGATCGTGAATCTGCATGTGAAGGTCGGACGCGTCTTTGCCCAGCCTTGTCGGATCCACATTCTCGTCGAGGATCAGCGTTACGCGGAGGGCGTCGTCGCCGGTCCAATCGACGTAGTCTTCGACTTCGATGCCGGTGATCGGCAGCGATTCGGGGAGGTCGAGCTGTTTCAGATCCAATGCCTCCAAGACGTTTGCGTCAACGGCCATTGTCCGACTCCTACCAGTGCAAG
This sequence comes from Planctomycetota bacterium, assembly GCA_019347795.1. Lineage (GTDB taxonomy): Bacteria > Planctomycetota > Planctomycetia > Pirellulales > Pirellulaceae > JAHWKS01. The sequence goes on from JAHWKS010000511.1 coordinate 4,557, forward strand.
CGTTTTGCGTCAGTTCTTTGCCATTATACACCGATGCCGCGTGCTATAATTGCCGCGCATGATGATGCCGTTGGTACTGCTGTGCTCGGATGACTCTCGGCGGCGCCGCCGGTGGGCTGGTGCGCTTGCGGGGACGGCGAACGTCGTGGAAGGGGTTTCTGAGGCGCCTGCAGAAGCCGGCATCGACGTTGTCATTACCGATGGTCCGATCCCCTTCGAGCCGGAGGGGCAGCGGCGGCTTTCCCGCGACGACGTGGGGCTGGCGGCGGTCGGGGCGGCCATCCCGGCCGATGTTTCGCTTCCGGCGGATGTGACCGACCGTGAACTCCGGTTGACGTGCGTCGTGTTGGCCGAGGTTGTGCGGCTGCGGCGCGAAAGCCGCGAAGGAGCGAAGGAGCGTCAACAGCTCGCACGGCTCGCCTTCACCGATCCGCTGACGGGTCTGGCCAACCGCCGGGCGTGGGACG
>JAHWKS010000512.1 GCA_019347795.1 Planctomycetota bacterium
TCGCGCAGCAGTTGGCGGCTGTCGCAGCCAAACTCCGTCGGCGAGATGCGGATCGTGTTCATCCAGAAGGTGCATGTCGCATCCGGTGACGGCGTAAAGACCGACACCCCGGGTATCTCCTTCAATCCATCGCGATACGCCTGAGCTGCGGCTTGTTTGGTCGCGATGAACTCGTCCAGGCACTCCAATTGGCCGCAACCAACCGCGGCCTGTAGGTTCGTTAGCCGATAGTTGTACCCGATCTCATGGTGGACGTACTCCAGCGGGTCGTTTTTGGCTTGGGTGGTCAGATAGCGTGCGCGTCGGGCGAGTTGTGCGTCATTGGTCAGAAGGGCGCCGCCGCCGCCGGTGGTGATGAGCTTGTTGCCGTTAAAGCTCAAGCAGCCGACATGCCCTAGACCTCCTACGGGCCGGTTGTGGTGCTTCACGCCCAGTCCCTCGGCGGCGTCTTCGATGACGAGCAGCTCAAACCGCCGCGCCAGGTCCAAAATGGGCGTCATGTCCACGGGATGCCCCAGCACGTGCACCGGCATGATCGCCCGCACCCGCCGCCCCGTTCCATGATTCACCAGCCGCCCGTCGCGCCAAACACAGCGGTTCTCGAGGAACTCCGCGACAAGTTGCGGGTCCATTTGCCAGTAACGCGGCTCGGCGTCGATGAACACCGGCCAAGCGCCGCAGTAGCGAATCGCGTTGGCCGACGCAATAAACGTGAGCGTGGAGACCAGGACCTCGTCCTCCGGTTCGACGCCCGATATCCTCAGCGCGGTGTGCAGCGCCGCCGTGCCGCTGGCCACGGCGACGGCATGCTCGACCTCGGCGCGCTCGGCCAGCATCTTTTCGAAGCGGCTCACATAGGAGCCGACTGACGAGACCCAGGCGGTGTCGAGGCATTCCTTCACATATTTCCACTCATTCCCGCGGATCTGCGGCGTGAACAGCGCGATGGATCGAATCTCATCGCGCCCCGTCCGTGGTGTCGTCGCCATGTTCCTGCTCTTCGGCGGCTAGGGGTCTTCGCCCACTCACGCAGCGAGTGGACTCCCATGGGAGCTACACGTTGTATACATCGGCCCGGTAGCGAGCAATGTGCTCCTGAAGCCAAGCGATCGTGCGGCTCAATCCTTCCTCCAAACTCACTTCGGGACGCCAGCCCAGCAATTCACGGGCGAGCGTGTTGTCGGCCAGCAGACGCTCCACTTCGCTCTTAGAGGGACGAAGCCGTTGTTGTTCGCATTCGATCCGGACGGGGCGTCCGACCAGATCCGCGATCAACTCGGCCAACGCGCCGACGCTGATTTCGCGACCCGAGCCGAGGTTGATCGTCCGGCCGACCGCGGCGGGACAGGCGGCCGCGTAGAGATACCCCTCAACCGTGTTCGTCACAAAGTTTAGGTCGCGCGTGGGCGTGAGGCTGCCAAGGCGCACCACGTCCTGCGTCAAACACTGAGAGATGATCGTGGGGATCACCGCCCGCGCCGATTGCCGCGGCCCAAACGTATTGAAGGGCCGCATCGTGATGACGGGCGTGTTGAAGGAGCGATAATAGGCCTCCGCCAGCTTGTCGGCGCCGATCTTGGTCGCGGAGTAGGGGGATTGCCCCTGTAGATGATGCTCCTCGTCGATCGGAACGCGCCGCGCAGTCCCGTAGACCTCGCTGGTGGACGTGTGCAGCACCAACGGCGTTTCCAGTTGCCGCGCGGCCTCCAGCACGTTGAGCGTGCCGGTCACGTTCGTCTCTACATACGAGGCGGGCGCAATGTAGGAATAGGGAATGGCGATGAGGGCGGCCAGGTGGAACACGACTTCTCGGCCTTCCATGGCGCAGCGAACGCTTCCCGCATCGCGAATATCGCCCGCGACCACTTCCATCACGTCTTTGAGGGGCGACTCGTCGAGCCAACCCCAACGGGCGGCCGAGTTGTAATGAATCAAGGCCCGCACGTCGGCGCCCAATTCGACCAGCCGTTCGGTCAGGTGGCTTCCAATGAAGCCGCCGGCGCCCGTCACGAGAACTCGTTTACCGATCCAATCCATGGCAATACCTTGCGTTTCAAGCTGTGTTTACGCCGCCCACGGAAGTTCGCGCAAGTCCTGTTCGGCTTTGAGGAAGTCCTCGTGCCGTCCAATGTCCAGCCAGTATTCGACGATTGGAAAGCACGCCACCGCGCGCCCTTGTTCGAGCAAGGCCTCGATGAGGTCGGTCATGTGGAAGGGGCGTCCGCTGGGGATGTAACGACGCGCCCACGGCGACAGCACGTAGACGCCGGCGTTCACGAGAAAGCTGTACTTGGGCTTCTCGCGAAGACGCCGGATCACGCCGTCATCCGCCTCGATGACCCCATACGGAAGCTCGACCTCGTATTGGCGGGAGCCGACCGTGAGATCCGCCGCCCGCTCCTCGTGGAAACTCAGGAGCGCGCGATAGTCCACCCGGGTCAGGATGTCGCCGTTCATGACCAAGAGCGGCTCCTCGGTCTCCTGCACCAGGCGGATGGCGCCGGCGGTGCCCAGCGGCTCATCCTCCGATACGTAGGTCAACTGCACTCCGTGCCGGCTACCGGAGCCGAAATAGTGTTGGATCGTTTCCGGCAGATAATGCGTGGTGATGTTGATCTTGCGGACGCCGGCCTGCTGCAGACTCTCGATGGTGCGCTCCATCAGCGGCTTGCCGCCAATGGACAACATCGGCTTGGGAAGGCTGTCGGTCAATGGACGCAGGCGCTTGCCAAAGCCCCCCGCCATGATCACCGCCTGGACCGGCAGTTCCAGGCCGACCAGCGACTCATGGAGGCTCGCCAACTCGGCCACGCGGCCGTCTTGCAGGAGCGGCAAGTGCCGAACACCGGCCTGTTGCATCAGCTGCAATTGCTCCTCGCGCGGAGTTCCCACGAGCGCGGTGACGGAAGGCCGCAATTCCTGCTGCCGGGTGACTGCTACAGCGACCGGCGAATCGAGCTGCGCGCCGGCCAAAATGGCCCGCCGTAGGTCGCCGTCGGTGATGGTTGCGAGAAACCGATCCTGCTCGTCTACCAGGAGAGCGATCCCCTGCCCGCTCCGGTCGATGCATTTCATGACGGTGCAGATCGAGTCTTCAGGCTGGACGAACAGTTGGTGGATGCTTTGCATCGGCCCTCCTCCTTCAACAAATGGGAGAACCCGTGCCATTCCAGGACGACGAGGAAACTCCCTCCGCGTTCTCCGTCTCGCCTACGCCGCCAGCTTGCGCAGTTTACGTGCGGGGACGCCGACCACCACCACGTATTCTTCTACGTCGGCAATCACCACGGCGCCGGCGCCCACCACGGCGCCTGGCCCGATGGTGATCCCCTCCCGGACGACCGCTCCCGCCCCGACATGCGCTCCGGCGCCGACGCGCACGCCGCCGGCCAGTCGGGCGCCCGTGGCGATGTGCGCATGCGGCTCGATTACACAGTCGTGCTCAACAATGGCGCCGGTGTTGACGAGCACATTTTCGCCGATTTCCGCTTCGGTGTTCACGATCGCGCCGGCCAGGATTTGCGATCCAGGGCCGATTCCGGCGGTCCTGGAACAATACGCGGCGGGATGACGCACCGTCACCGGCGCCAATCCCAGCGACCGGGCGCGTTGGTGCACGCGGCGCCGGGCCGTCACGTCGCCGATGGAGCCGACTCCCACCACAAAGCCGACGACGCCTTGCCGAACCAGAGATTCGAGTTGCTCATCCCCGCCCAACACAGGAACGCCCAAGACGCGACGCCCGTGCAGGTTCGGTTCGCAATCAAGCACGCCGCACGGCGGCGGCATGCCCGCAGAGAGCATCGCGTCGATGATGACCTTCGCGTGCTGGCCGCCTCCAAGAACGATGCAGTCGGAATCGGGTGAAACGCCGCTCATGCCGCTTCCCTCCTTGCATTCGCAGTGGCCCCGTCCAGGTTGTGGAACTGTTTCAAGAGCAACCGCTCATTTAACGGCTCGATTGTTAACCGTTCGACGATGCGCGGCGCCGCTTCTCCCGAGCCATAGACGTTCTCCATTCCGTGCAAGCGGCTACGAAAATCGACCGACAAGGCGCGTGAAACCGCGGCCGCGACCTCCCTCCGGTCATGGCCCGTATCGATCACGTTGGCCGACCGAGGCCGGCCCTCCTGCCGGATTCCGACATTCACTACGGGCAGCGCAAACGACGCCGCCTCGATGATTCCACTGGACGAGTTCCCCAGCATGGCCGCCGCCTGGCCCATCAGCGAAAAGTACGCCTGCGTTCCGAGATTGTCCGCCACGCGGACGCGCGGCCGCGTGCGAGCGAACTCCTCGATGCGCCGGATGACGGCCTGCCCGCTCGTGTCGGCATTGGGCTTGGTGATGACGATCGGCAGGTCAAACTCATCGAGCGCCGCCAGGAGTTCCTCGATGTGATACTCCGTCTGCTCGTACTGTAGAGTCACCGGATGGAACGTGACCAACAGCGGCGGCGGGTTCAATGCGAGGCCAAGACGCTCCTCCAACGCGGAACGACTCAGCAACGTTGCTTGCTTCAGATGGTCTAAGCCCGGCGCGCCGGACACCGTCACCCGCCACGGCTCTTCGCCCAACTGCACGATTCGGGCGGCGTGCTCCTTGGTCGAGGCAAAATGGAGATGGCTGAGCTTGGTCATGCCGTGACGAAAGCCCTCATCCATCGCGCCGGTCGTCACCTCGCCTCCGTGAATATGAGCGATCGGGATCTTGAACGGCGCGGCCGCCGCCGCCGCCGCGAACATGTCGAAGCGATCGCCGAGCACCACCAGCAAGTCCGGCCGCATGCGCCGGTAAACGTCTGCGAAGCCGATGACACCTAGCCCCAGCGACTTGGCGATCCCCTCGGGCGTATCGGCCGAAAGGAGGAGGTCCACGCGCTCGTCGGGCGGAAAGCCTTGGGCCGCCAACTCGTCCACGGTCCAGCCAAACGTCGGCGTCAGGTGCCCGCCAGCGGCGATTAAATGGAGTTGCAACTTCGGAGCGTTTCGGATCGCCTCAAGCA
>JAHWKS010000007.1 GCA_019347795.1 Planctomycetota bacterium
GACAGGCCGGTCGCTGTGCGACTTGATTCATTCGGATCGCCCGATTGTTCAACTCGCTTTCTCGCACGAGGGACGGCGACTCTTCTGGCGGGATGAGACCGACCGTTTCTGGGTCGCCGATTCGGGTTTCCTTCCCAGTCGGCCGAACCGCTAAAGCGGCTCGCACCGCGGCGCCCGCCCGTCCAGTCCGGCGCCGCATCGCGGTAGTGGTATAGTTTGGCTTTTCGACACTAACCGAGGCGGAACAACAACTGCGGCCTCATTCTTCAGCGCGACGGCGAGAATCCCCAAGCCCACTATTCACTCGGGTTGCTGCTGGACATCACCGGCCGCAACGAAGAAGCCGTCCGCCACTTCCACCGCGCCCTCGAATTGGCCCCCGACAACGACGCCTACCGCCTCATCCACGCCGCCGCAAGCGTTGCCAATTAGGAGGATCTCTTGAGAAAACGCGGATGGCAGTTTGATCTGTTGCCGCAGATCGCAGCGACGGCGTCCGCTTGGGCGCGCCCAGAGGCAACAGCGCTGAGCAACAGCGCCTCCAACAGCGCGAGCGCTTCCTCGTAGATTCCCGGCGCCGTCGATTCTCGGGGACCGGCGACGTTGAGCACCGCGATCGCGTTGTCGGCCAGCCAGGTGCGGATGTCGCGGAGATTGGCTGTTGCAAGAGCGACCGATAAGCAGGGCTTCCCGTGCAGCGCCGCACAGCGGCGGGTGTAATCGGTTCCGCCGCTCAGTTCGCCGCGGTGGAGGATCAGCGTGCCGTCGGAGTCGCGGACGTTCCACTCGGTGCGGACGTGATACTTTGTCGAGTCGGTTTCACGGAGGCGATAGCGGGAGTCGATGACGCCGTCTTCCGCCCGCCGGCCGCGGGGGCTCCAGCCGCCGTGGTCGATACCGAGTGCAATCGCGGCATCGAGCGCCGCCCGGTCCACGCCGGTCTGCCCGCCGGAGACGATTCGTCGAACGTAGTACATCAGCGCTTCAGGACAATCGCCGGCTTGCATCACGGCCATCCTGTCTTCACCCACCTCGTACCAACCTGAATGCGCCGCAGGGATGCGCTCAATTGCCCCGCGTGATGCTGGATGTGGCGGATGTTGTAAAGGTGCAATTCGACGCGGGAGATCGGATGACGCGCAAAGCCCGAAGGACCCTGCAGCGTCTCGGCCGTCTCCGCCGCGAGGTTGGCGCGGGCCTTGTCGCGGCAGATGTTCGCGTATCCCAGCAACTCCTCCTGCGAGAATCGCCGGCTCGGGTATTCACCGTTCAGCTCCTCCCATCCTTTCGGATGCAGATCGCGAAAAACAAACAATGACTCGCTCTCCGTCAGATACAGGTCGGCAAAGCAGAGCGTGTGATAAGCGACCTGACAGAACGCGTACTTGGCGATCTTCTCATCCCAATGCGCCGCCGGGCATTTTTCGATGCACTCCCGCAGCATCGCCAGCGACGCTTCCATTTGCCCCAGCAGGATGTGCTTGAGGTGTTCGGTCATGCCGTCTTCAGCGAAGGGTGTTGAAGGCGCGGTCGCCGGCGTCTCCCAGGCCGGGGACGATGAACTTGCGGTCGTTAAGCTCCGGGTCCACCGCGCACACGTAAATCTGCGTCTCGGGGAACCGCTCCAGGACGGCGGCCACTCCCGGCCTGGCGGCCAGGATCGAGAGCACCTTCACCTTCGGAACGCCCCAGGCATGCACGGTCTCCAGGGCTTCGCTGATCGAGCCGCCGGTGGCGAGCATCGGGTCGAGCACCAGCGCCGTATCGACCGGTCCTGTGGGCGGGATCTTGTTGTAGTACCGCACCGGTTGGGCCGTCTCCTCATCGCGATACAGCCCGAGGTGCCATACCTCCGCCTCGGGAATGAGGTTCAACACCGGATCGACCATTCCCAGCCCCGCCCGCAGAATCGGGACCAGTCCGACCCGCTGAGACACGCGTCGGCCGGCCGTGCGCGTGAGGGGCGTGTCGATCTCCACCGGCTCGGTGGGCAGGTCTTGCGTCGCCTCATACGCCAACAGCGCCGCGACGCGCTGCACCAAGGCGCGAAACTCCGCCGGCGCTGTGCGCACATCCCGCAGGCGCGCCAGATGGTGCTGAATCAAAGGATGGCCGACTTCGATAACGCTCGTCATGGCGCTGGTGTATGAGCGTGGTGAGAAAGCAATGATACCCGTTATCCGTAGTAGCGCCGAAGTTGTCAATTCGCGGTCATTCGAGGTAAGAATCGTGAGGTCGGATGGTTCACCCATCCCGCGGATTCAGGTCGACAGCGTGTGCCCCGATCTCCGGAGAGACCGCAATGCCTCGCCAATGGCCGGATGACGGGATCGCTACCATCGAAGAGTCGAAGCCAAATGCCGGTATCGACCAGGTATTGCATCAGTCGTGGTCTGCATAGATATCGGCTCTCGAAAAATCCGCCGGCAGGTTCGGACCATCGAACAGCAGCGGCTCCAACTCCCGATCAAAATCGGTGACGGGCTCATTGTTCAAGAGCGCGACCTCGCTGGCGGCCAGGGAGCGTAGGTACTCCTCAACTGTCATTTGGCGGGCCGTGGCGATTACAGAAAGGGCTTTCGCCGTATAATCGTCAACTTGTATCGAAGTCATGGCATTCTCCCTCTAACTCAGTTTACGCGCAGCCGGGCCCCTTGCCAACATTCGGGTAGCGACGACTTCCACGTCCGTTGCTTCCAGGAGTAAACTGCGGACGCATGGGATATCGCACACTGCGTCGTTGCGTCGAGGATCTGGAGCGGACGGGCCAGCTCGTGCGACTGGAGGACGAGGTCGATCCGCATCTGGAGGCGGCGGAGATTCATCGTCGCGTCTTCGCCTCCGGCGGACCGGCGATTCTGCTCGCCAACGTGAAGGGCTGCCGGTTCCCCATGGCGTCGAACCTGTTCGGCGACATGGAGCGGGTGCGGTACATCTTCCGCGATACGCTCGAGCCGGTTCGGAAGCTCGTCGAGCTGAAGGTCGATCCCAGCCTCGCCCTGCGGCAGATGGGCCGGTACGCCGGCGCCCCGCTCACGGCGCTGCGAATGCTTCCCGCGATGCGCCGCGGCGGGCCGGTCCTTGCGAACCAAACGACGGTCGACCAGTTGCCGCAACTGCAGTCGTGGCCGGATGACGGCGGAGCGTTCATCACGCTGCCGCTGGTCTACACGGAAGACGCGGATCGGCCGGGGACGGCCCACTCGAATCTCGGCATGTACCGCATCCAGCTTTCCGGCGGGCGGTATGAGACGAATCGCGAGATCGGCCTGCACTACCAGATCCATCGCGGGATCGGCATTCATCAGACGATCGCGAAGCGGCGGGGCGCGCCGTTCCGTGTCAATATCTTCGTCGGCGGCGCGCCGGCGATGACGGTGGCCGCCGTGATGCCGCTTCCCGAGGGAATGTCCGAACTTGGATTTGCCGGCGCGTTGGCCGGACATCGCATCCCCATGGCGCGGCAGCCGGACGGACTGCCGATCTACGCCGAGGCCGACTTCTGCATCACCGGCGTGGTCGATCCCGAGAAGCTGCTGCCGGAAGGTCCCTTCGGCGATCATCTCGGCTACTATAGCCTCGCGCACGACTTTCCGGTCCTGCGGGTCGAGCGGGTCTATCACCGGGACGATGCGATCTGGCCGTTCACGGTGGTCGGCCGGCCGCCGCAGGAAGACACGATGTTCGGAAAGCTGATCCACGAGATCACCGGGCCGATCATTCCCACCGTCGTTCCGGGCGTACGGGCGGTTCACGCCGTGGACGCCGCGGGCGTGCATCCGCTGATGTTGGCCATCGGCAGCGAACGATACACCCCCTTCTACAACGTCGCTCGCCCGCAGGAGCTGTTGACGCAGGCGAATGCGATCTTGGGACAGGGGCAGATGTCGCTGGCGAAGTACCTGTTGATCGTCTCCGGCGATGACGACCCGCGGCTGGAGATCGAGGACGTTGCGGGCTTCTTCACACACCTCCTGCGGCGATGCGACTGGCGCCGCGACGTGCACTTTCAAACCCGCACCACGATCGACACGCTTGATTACTCCGGCGGCCGGCTGAATGAGGGATCGAAGGTGGTGATCGCCGCGGCCGGTCCGCCTGTGCGGGAGTTGCCGACGGACGTAATTGCCGGGGTGCGCCTGACCGACGGGTTCACGTCGCCGCGGCTGTGTTTGCCGGGCGTGCTGGCCGTGACTGGACCGGCGTTCGACACCGCCGGCGACGACGCGGTCGAGCGGCTTTGTCGCGCGATTGCAGAGGATGATCCGGTTAACCGCTATCCGCTGATCGTCGTGGCCGACGATAGCGAGTTCGTCTCCGCCTCGCTGGCGAATTTCCTCTGGGTCACGTTCACCCGGAGCAATCCGGCGGCGGACATTTTCGGCGTTGGCGCCTTTGTCGAGAACAAGCACTGGGGCTGCCGCGGCCCCCTGATCATCGACGCCCGCACGAAGCCCCATCATGCGCCGCCGCTGGCGCCCGATCGCGAGACGGCCGGCAAGGTGGACGCGAGGGCGGCTCGGGGCGGACCGTTGGCGAATTATCTGTAGCCGCGGTTGCGCGCGGGCTGCGGGTTGTGCTGCGTCGAAGGGTCGCGCCAAAGTTGTTCGCTACGCCGTTCCACAGATGAAGGCTTTGACGACTGTTCGCGGCGCGGCGCCGCCGCAGGCCGTGATTGGAACTGAATTCGATCAGCGCCGAGGGGGCGGCGCGTCGAAGGGTAGTAGTGCTGCGTGGGCGTCGGGAACCGGCGTATGCGCGGAACTGATTCGCCAACGGAGATGGAGCCACGATGGAACGTCCTCGTCGCGCAACCCTGATTGCGTTCGCCGCGACTGCCCTGGCGCCGGCGGGCTGGGGCGTCTTTCAGGCGACGCTTACGCCGTCGCCGCCGGTATCGTGGGCGGAGTCCGCACAATTCGACTCTGCGGCCCATCCGCCCCGCTTGCTGGACGCGCCGGCAGACGCGGCGCCGCTTGCGATGCGGGTCGCAAGCTCCAATCCGCCCCCGGTCGCCCCGCCGGCCGCAGGCGAACATCCCTCGCAGCCAGCTCAATGGGAAGCCGCGGAGTCCGAGCTGAGGCGGCTTCCGCCGGCGCCGACAATGCGCATGTCGCTGCGCATCGCCAGCAGCGGCGACTCCGCGTGGTCGCCGAATCATCAGAGCAAGCCGCCGCTGCCGGCCGCTGCCGACCTGGCGGCGCCGCATCCGGCGACCGCGACGGCGCCGGTAGGGACAGCCGAGCAGGAGCGGCGATGGGCAGGCATCGAGTCGCGCGCCACCTCGCACGTGCAACAGGCAATCTCGCTGGCGGAGCGGGGAGCACACTACACCGCCCGCACCGAGCTGATCCGCACGCTGCGGCTGGTGGCGCAATCGCTGGACGCCCATGAGGGAAGCCATCGGCGCATCAAGAGCCTCGCGGCGGGACTACGGGCGCTGGAGGAGGGAGAAGATTTCCTTCCGACGGCGTCGCAGATCGAGACGACGATGGACCTGGAGAGCATTGTCGCGGTGCATCGCACGCCCGTTCTCAAAGACGCCGACGTGCAGCGTCTTTCGCCCCTGGACGCGATGCAGGCGTACTACACGTTCGCCCAGGAGCAGATGGGGGCCGCCGTGAACCGCGGACGGGCCGGCTCCTTCGCCCTCTTTGCATTGGGCAAATTGCACGCGGCCATGGGGCAAACGGCCGACAGCCGCGTCCCCGGCGGTCCCAAGGCGATGGTCTATCACCAGGCCGCGACGCTGGCCGATCCGGAGAATTACCTCGCGGCGAATGAACTGGGCGTCCTGCTTGCCCGATGCGAGCAGTGGGAGGACGCCCGACGGGTGTTGTCTCAGAGCGTCGGCGTTCATCCGACGGCTTCGAGCTGGCACAACCTGGCGGTCGTTCACGACGTGCTCGGCGAGCACGAGCTCGCGAGCCTTGCTCGTCGCGAAATGCAGCAATTCGCCGAAAACGCGCCGGCGGCGGGTCCGGTTGACTCGAAGACGGTCCAGTGGCTGACGCCCGAGGACTTTGCGAAGACCGCCCGCCCCGACGCGACCGGCGCTCCGCTTCCCTCGCAGGCGTTGACGCCGAGTTCGCCGGCCGGTGCGCCGCCGAAGACGGCATGGTGGAAACCGTGGACCTGGACGGAATGATCCGAAAGAGACGCGACGTGAAAGGGAGTCTGATTCGATGCAAATTCGGGGGATATTACGATTCGGCCGGCGGCCTCGGTATGCGGGTTGTGCGGCGATTCTCGTCGGACTGGCGGTAGCTTCCGTTGCGGCGACGTCGCGTCAATGCCGGACCGACGAAACTGCCGCGACGTTATCTGATGACAGCGCCGTCGCGCTGCTGCCAATCGCAAGCCCCGAGAGTCGCCCGCAAGTCCAACTTTGCCAGGCGCTGGCGCCCGCGTGCGGCGGCGCTTGCGATCCGGTGATCTATGGCGTCGATTGCCTCTCCGGAGACGGCTGCCGCGAGCCGTCGTGGCAACAGTTTGGTCCGATCCCCTGGCAGGCCTTCGCGCATGGCGAGTACATCGGTCCCCACCGCATGCCGCACGTCCCCGAGTACCGCCTGCGGGTGGACGATCAGCTTGACTTCGTCTATCGCTTGACGCGCGAGCAGACGCCGCTGCCCTATGAGCTGAACGTGGGAGACGTGATTCGAGTGGAGTCGCTCACCGACGCCAACATCGACCGCAACGAATTGGTGATTCAGCCCGACGGCTCCATCACGCTCCGCCTGCTGGGGCAGGTGCAGGCTGCCCGCCGCACGATCGCCGAGCTGACGGCCGATCTCGACGAGCGGTACAAGAAGTACTACCGGATGCCGTCGATCACCGTCACGCCGATCCGCGTCAACACCAAGCTCGAAGATCTGCGGGCGGCGATCGATCGCCGGGCCGGCATCGGCGGACAGATGATGCAAGGGCGCGTGGCCCCCGACGGAACGGTGCAACTGGTGGCGATCGGCTCCGTGCCGGCCGTCGGCTTGACGCTGGAAGAGTTGAAATTGGAGATCGACGCCCGCTACGCCGCAGTGGTGAACGGCATCGAGGTAACGCCGATTCTCCTGCAGCGGGCGCCGCGGCAGGTGTTTGTCGTCGGCGAAGTGCGGCAGCCGGGGCGGTTCGTCATGGACGGCCCCACCACGCTCACGCAAGCGATTGCCTTGGCCGGGGGCTGGAATGTCGGCGCCAATTTAAGGCACGTCGTGGTCTTCCGCCGCGCCGAAGACTGGCGCCTAGTCGCCACCAAGCTCGACATTCGCGGCGCCCTCTTCGGCTCACGGCCGATCCCCGCCGACGAGATTTGGCTCCGCGACTCCGACGTGGTGATCGTGCCCAAGCACCCGCTCCTGCAAACCGACGACCTGATCAACCTGGTGTTCACCCGCGGCGTCTACGGCGTGCTCCCCTTCGGCACGTCGTATTCATGGGGCGCGAGCACGCTGTAATAGCTTTCTCCTTACGGGGAAACTGCAGCGGTCGGCGTGGAGCGGCGGAGTTGGCCGCAGGCGGCGTCGATCTTATCCCCCTTGCGCTCGCGGAATTGGACGTTCAGGCCCCCTTCTTCCAGGATGCTGCGGAAACGTCGTGAGGCGGCGGCCGAAGGCGTCGCGTACGGCAGGCCCGCCACGGGATTGTAAGGAATCACGTTCAACAGCGCGGTCCGGCCGCGGAGCAGCTTCACCAGTTGCCGGGCGTGGGCCTCTTGATCGTTGATCCCCGCCAAGAGGACGTACTCGAACGTGAGCCGCCGGCCGGAGGCTTCGAAGTAGCGATCCGCCTCTTCGAGAATCGGCGCCAGGCCGATGTTCTGGTTGACCGGCACCAGGCGGCTGCGGAGCTCGTCGTCGGGTGCATGCAGCGAGACCGCCAGGTTGTAATGGACACCGCGGTCCGTCAGGCGCCGGATCGCCGGAGGCAGGCCGACGGTGGAGATCGTGATTCGCCGGGCGCTGATCCCCAGTCCTTCCTCGCTCGAGGCGACCTCCAACGCCGGCAGCAGGCGGTCGAGATTCGCGAGCGGCTCGCCCATCCCCATCACCACGATATGGCTCAGCCGCAGCTCCGGCTCCACGAGCTGCTGTAAGCGAAGCATCTGTTCCACGATTTCGCCCGCGGTGAGATTGCGGTCCACGCCATCCAGGCCGCTGGCGCAAAACACGCAGCCCATCGCGCAGCCGACCTGCGAGCTGATGCAGATCGTGCGGCGCTGCCCGTCGCGCAACAGCACGCACTCGATTCTCCCGCCATCAGCCAGCTCCAACAGCAGCTTCTCGGTCCCGTCATCCGATCGGCTGTGGCGGACAATCTTCGTGGTCCAGACCGCAAACTCCTGCTCCAGCGCCTCACGAAGCGACTTGGGCAGGTCGGTCATCTCGGCGAACGAGCAGGCGCGGCGATGCAACAGCCACTGCCGCACCTGCCGCGCACGAAAGCCCCGCTCGCCTCGCTCGGCGAGCCAGGCCTCCAGGTCATGTCGCGTCGGGTCGAGAAGGTGAAGCATGCCTACCTCTTTATCGGCACGGAAGAATTAGCCACGGATCGACACGGATGAAACACGGATAAGAAGTGGGTCGAAGTCCTACAACGATCCGCGTCCGGCGCATCAGATTGTTTAGAGTTGAAGCAATCCAATAGGTGTCGCCCACGTTCTTGTCCGTGTTTCATCCGTGTCCATCCGTGGCTACTTCTCCTATGGCTGGCCGTGTCCATCCGTGGCTCATGTCTTCTACGGCTCGCCGCCATATTGCGGTTGGCTGCCGATCAGCGGCGGGAGCGTGGTGGCCAAGTACCAGGCGCGCGGAGCGGTCAGGTTCAGGAGCGAGGTCCAATCGCCGTTGCGTTGAACGTTCGCGAAGCCCATCATGCTCGACAGCGTCGGCGGCGGGTCGTATTCGATCACGCGATAGTCGTCTTCTTCCAATGCCGCCAGCTCCGCGGCCCGGGCGATCGCGTCTTCGATGAAGCCGGTCTCATCCACCAGCCCCAATTCCTTCGCCCGCATCGAGGAGAACAGCTCGCCCGTGGCCACCTCCTCCAGCTTCTCCGGGTGCTTGCGGAAGTACGGCCGGCCGACCTTGACCACACCCTTGAAACGCTCGAATGTCTCGTTGACGTACTGCTGCAGAATCTCGCGCTGCTCGGGGGTGAGCTTTCGCGTCATCGAGAGCATTTGCTTGTTGGGATGGCTGGCGATCGAGGCGTTCTCGATGTTCATCTCCGCCATCGCCCCCGTCAGGTCGTAGTAGGGGATGATCACGCCGATCGAGCCGGTGGCGCCCGACGGCTCGGCGTAGATGCTCTTCTCCTGATCGCCCACCGCCATCGAGACGTAATACCCGCCGCTGGCGGCGATCGAGCCCATGCTCACCACCAGCGGCACGCCCTTCTCCTTGCGGAGCCGGGTGAGGTGGTGGAACAGGTAATCGGAGCCGGTCACCGTGCCGCCGGGAGAATCGACCCGCACCACGATCGCCTCGACGTCCTCATCTTCACGGATGCGGTCGATCTGCCGCTTGGCGAAGCCGTCCCCCTCGGCGATGATCCCCGCCACGCGCAGCACGGCGATCTTCCGCGTGGCCGTCTCCTCGCCGGAGTGATGCCGCTCCGTGATGCCTTCGGTCGTGTCGAAATAGTCCCGCAGCGCGTACGCCTGTCCCATTGCGAACAGGGCGCACAAGACGAACCCCGTCCAGCCGAGCCAGCACAGCCAACGCGGCGCGCCGCCGGATGGTTGGATGACGATTGTCTGCGGCGGAGGAGAATTCGTTTCTGGATGGATAGGATGAGAGCTCATGGCCGCGTGTTGGGTGGGGAATGAAAGTAGTCGCGTGCTACGGCGAAGGCGCTGTAGAGGACCCGCTGTGGGTTCGTCAAAAGGCGCTTCACGGCACGTAGATGAATTCGTTGGCGTTGAACAACACCAGGCACACCTCCGCCAGTCCACGGGTGCGGGGGTCGGCGTTCCAGGGCTTCAGGTCGGGGACGTAATCTTGGTACACTTCCAGTTTTTCTACGAACGTGAACGGCTCGCCGTTCATTTCTTCCACCGCGTGGCGGACAACCTCCATCGGCGGCGATTGCGGCTCGAACTCGAGCTGCTCGTGACGGGCGGTCATCGCCCGCCAGTGCTCCAGGCAGGAGTCGCGCTCCTCGTCGCTGGACGGGCGGCCGAAGGTGAGGGCGAAGGCGCGGCATACCGCGGCTTCGTCCGTTTCCGTTTCTTTCAGCAATCGCGATGCCATCGCCAGCGAGCGGTCGTACGTCTCTTCGCTGTTGAAGAGGGCGAAGGTCTGGGGCGTGACGGTTGAGGAGTCCCGCAGCTCGCACGACTCATCAGGGCTGGGCTGGTTGAAGACCTCCATGAACGGGTCGGCCAGACCGCGGATGCGCATCGCGTAAATGCTGCGGCGATTCCGCTGCTCGGGGAGCGGCGAGGGCTGATACGCCGGGGCGTACGTGCCCATGATCTGCCGCGGCTGCAAGGCCGCCTCCAGGTTCATGTCGGGCCGGATGGGAAGGCCTCCCAGCGTGCGGTTCAGTTCGCCCGAGGCGGCGAGCATCGCGTCTCGCAACTCCTCGGCCGTCAGCCGCCGCGGCGGGAAGTAGGCATAGGCGGCCCCCTCGGGATCCTTCTCCGCCAGCGCCGCCCGATCCGAATGCTGCGACGACCGCTGATACGCCTCCGACGCCATGATCAGCCGGTGCAGGCTCTTGATCGACCAGCCCTCTTCGATGAACCGGGCGGCGAGGTAGTCCAGCAGCTCCGGATGCGTCGGCTTTTTCCCCATGGCGCCGAAGTTGTTCGCGTTCCGCGCCAGTCCCTGGCCGAAGTGATACTGCCAGACGCGGTTTACCAGCGACCGCGCCGTGAGCGGATTGTCGGGACTGGCGATCCACTCGGCCAGGTCCCGGCGCCGGCCGGCGATCGAGTCGGGAATTGTGAACCCTTCCTCAGCGACACAGCTCAGCACGCCCGGGGAGACGGGCAGGGTCGGCGAGAACGCATCGCCGCCGGCGAGGATCGCCGTCTTCTCCAGCGAACCGCTTTTCATCGGGTCGGCCGGCATCTCCAGCCGGCTCTGCACGTTGCGGTAATTCGGCGTGACGCCGTTGTAGACCGAGAACGCGATCGGCCGAAAGCGATCCAGCTCCCAGCGATGACGGGCGAGACTTTTCCGTGCGATCCGCTCGACACCGAAGTCCTCGGTCGTCAGCCCGATATGACGCGGAGCGATCTTGTCTTCCGGAAGCCCGCGCTTGATCAATTCCCGTCGCGGCGCGTACTCCAGCCCGCGCTCGGCGTACCACGCCCGCGCCGCGTCTTCCTCTTTCTTCGCGATGCGGCGAAGAATGCCGTTGTAGTGCTCGATCCGCTGCTGAAGGTATTTTTCCTCTGCGGCGAACCCGGCGGTGTTTTCCTCCGGCAAGTACGGGGCATCGCGTTCGGCGAACTGCGTCGTCGCAAACACCGCCTGCAGGGCGTAGTAATCGCGGGTCGGGATCGGATCGAACTTGTGATCGTGGCACCGGCAGCATTGCAGCGGGTGCGACAAGAACACCTGTCCCACTGCGTCGGTCACGTCGTCGAGGAACTGCTGCCGGGTGACCTTGGCCACGCTCATTCCGGTCTGCTCCCACGGCCCCATCCGCAGGAAGCCGATGGCGATGAGCATTTCCGGATCCTCGGGATCGATCTCGTCCCCCGCAAGCTGCTCCCGCACGAATTGGTCGTACGGCTTGTCCTCGTTGAAGGAGCGGATCACGTAGTCGCGATACCGCCAGGCGTTGGGCCGCTCAAAATCGTTCGCCAGTCCCGCGGTGTCGGCGTAGCGAACCACGTCGAGCCAGTGCCGCCCCCACTGCTCGCCGTAGTGCGGGCTGTCGAGCAGACGCTCGACCACGGCGGCGAATGCCTCGCCTTCCGGCGCCGGATCGTTCACGAATTCCGCGACCTCCTGCGGCGTGGGCGGCAGTCCCGTCAAGTCGAAGGTCGCCCGGCGGATCCACGTTCGCCGGTTCGCCCGCGGGGCCGGCTCGAGGTCAAGCTCCTCAAGACGCCGGTTGAGGAACGCATCGATCGGATTGGCGCCTTGATCGCCGCCGACGTACTCCCACGGGACCTCCGGCTTCACGAGCGGCTGATACGCCCACAGATTCTCCGGCTGATAGCGGCGACTGGTCCACTCCTCGGAAAGCCCGCCGCTGGTGCGAACCTGCACGCCGGCGGATTCCTGCTCGGCGAATGATTTCTGGATCGCCGCCACTCGCGTCTCGTCGGGCCACGGCGCCCCGGCGTTGATCCAGTCGCGCAGCCGCCACGTCTGCTCCTCGCTCAGGCGGTCGTTCTCCTTGGGCGGCATTTGATAGTCCGGATTGTCTCCGGTCGTCGCCGTGTAGAGCAGACTCGCCGCCGCGTCGCCGGGCTGGAGCAAGACCTGACCGCTCTCGCCGCCGCGCAACATTCCCTCGCGAGTGGTCAGATCCAAAGCGCCCTGGATCTCGTCGGGATCGGCGCCGTGGCAGATCAGGCATTTCTCCGCCAGCAGCGGCTTCACCTGGAGCGCGAACAGCCGTTCGCCCTCCGTCGCTTCGCCCTCCACGGCAAACACGGGAGGCGCAAGCAAAAGGGAACCCAGGAACACAGAGAGAAAGAATCGCATGCGACAGCGCGGAAGATCGGAGCGGCGCGGAGGAAGGGGCAAGCAAACGCCGTTCATCGACTATATCCGAATTCCTCCGAATTTTCCACGAGCCGAGAGCCTCTGAAGCGCCCCTCCACACGCTGCTGTGCCGCAAGAAAATCCAAAACACCCTCGGGCGTTTCGGGCCGAGGGTGTTCGGGGGCGGCTTGCGGCGGCTGCGAGTCTTCAGCGCCCCTTCGGACTCGCAGCCGCCTCCGTTTCCGGAGAGCCTGTCAATTGCGCTGCGGCAGCGAGGGGCGGCCGGGGCGGGCCGCAGGACGGGTGCTCTGGAGCGCCTGGGCCGGCACGCCGTCGGCGAAGTCGGCCTTTTGGGCCACTTTGCCGTTGGCGTCCCACCACACCCATTCGCCCGCCGGTTTGCCGTCCACAAAATCGCCCATCGACGATTTCAAGCCGTTCTCGTGCCACCAGGTCCAGACGCCGTGACGCTCGCCGTTGCGATACGAGCCTTCGGTCGATTTCTGGCCGTTGGCGTACCACCAGGTGAACTCGCCGTGCGGCCGGCCGTACTCGAAGCGGCCTTCCACCTGCTCCTGCCCGTTGGGGTGCCAGGAAGTCCAGGCGCCGTGACGTTCTTCTTTGCCTTGCGGCTTGAAGGTCGCAAGCTGGCAATTCCACCAATCGTCTTCCTTCGCGATGACCATCTTGGCGGTGAGCACTTCGCCCGAGGACTTCTTCCGCTTGTTGGGATAGTGCTCGGTGCGAGGCTCAATCTTCCGGCCTTCGTCATAGACCTCCTTGGCGGCGAGGCCGCCGTCGGGCCGCCAGGTGAGAATCTCGTCGTGAGCCGACCCATTGCGGAAGGTGATCTGCTGCATCTTCTTGCCGTTGGCGTGCCACCAGGAGGCGATCCCGTGCCGCACGTCGTTCACATACTCGATCTCGCTCACCTTATGTCCCCGCATATCGGTGATGACCCATGTGCCGTTCAGTTTCCCGTTGGCAAGGTGGGCCTCGGAGATGAACGGCCCCTGGTACTGGTTGTACGGCGGGGTGGCGAAGAGCGGAGAAGCCTTCGCCGCCACCACCCGGCGCCACAGGCCGTGGCGGACGCCGCGACGGTACTCGCCTTCGGCGATCAGGTCCCCCTGCTCGCTCCAGTATTTCCACGAGCCGTGGTTGAGGAAGTTGCCCTGGCCGTCCTGGGTCACCTCGCGGGCGAGCTTCAGGCTGCCGTTGGGATAACGCTCCTGCACCAACTCGGTTTCGGGCGCCTCCGCGGGGAGCGGAGCGGAAATGTTCACGTCGGGCGCGTCCCCCCCGGCGGGAGGCAGTGAGTACGCCCCCTCCTCCACGTCGTCGGGAAGCGGGATCGGCACGAGCGGCTCTTCGTCCGCCGGAACCGCGTCGGTGCTCACCTCGGGAGGCGAGAGCGTCATCGACGGGGCCGCATCGATCACCACCGGCGAGCCGCTCTGACCGGCCGGCGACCGGCGGCCGCTGGCGCGGGTGGAGTTGAAGTTGAACGGCGGGATCGGCGCCGGATCCTCCTCGTCAGCCGTGTGGGCTGCCGGTTGGATCGGCGCCGCGGCGGCGGCGGGCAGTTTACTCGGCGCCAAAGGCGCCGGCAATTCATCCGCCGCGTAGGCGGAACTCCCGGCGGCCAGCAAGGCGCACAAGGAGGGAGCTAATCGTTTTCTCCAGGACCGGAGGTGGCGGATCATCGTCTCGAACTCCATCTACGCGTTACGGGCCAATGGGGCGCAGGCCGCGGCGCCGCGTGGAACGCCGGAAACGTACCTTGCATACCGCCCGCAGATAACGATTAACTGGGGCGATCGTTCCTTGTCATCGGCCGTGCCTAGGCGCGTTTTCGAGCACGAACCGAGTGCATGGAACGATCGGCAAGGCCGGCAAGCTCGCCGCGACGCAAGAGATTTTCGCAACCCCCCATTTCCTCAAGAAGGCCGGCGGCCGCCCAAGATGGAGGACCGGGGAAAGGCACAGGAGTGGTCGCCCCCGCCCCGCCGGTTCCATGCCTAAGCGATTCGCCTTTCGCATTTTGCGACCGTTGCTTAATGTTCTGCTGCTTAATGTTCTGCGGATTTCCTCCCTCCGGAGCCCGAGCGGATGCCGCTCCCGCGATATCGGCGAATTTCCAGGATGCTGTCGAGCGTCGCGCTCATCGTGTTGCCAATGTCCGGCTGCGAGTCGATGAGGTCTCGCGAGATGCCCATCTTTGTCCCGGCGTCGTTCTCCTTGCCGTTTGTGGGCGATCGTCAGCAGCGGGAAGCCTGGCGAGCGTGGGGCCGGCAGAACCTTCAGCACGGCGATCTGATCTTCGTGATGGGGGAAAATCGCATGGCGCTGGGGCTGGTGAACGTCTCGAAGCTTTCCGCAGAGGTCGCCGAGAGCGAGTTTTCCCACGTCGGAGTGATTGCCGTCGAAGACCGCGAGCCGGTGGTCTACGACATCACTTCCGAGGGCGCCCTCCGTCGGCCGTTCGACCGTTACGTGACGGACCGCCGCGTATGGTGGATCGCCGTGCGGCGGCTGCACCCTTCGCGGCAAGCGTGCATTCCCGCCGCGGTCGAATTTTGCCGGCGGGTTCACTTGGAGGATGCCGAGTTCGATAACGCCTATCGGCTCGACAACCGGGCTCTCTATTGCGCCGAGTTGGTGGAAGTCACCTTTCGCGGGGCGGGGCAGCCGCTCTCGACGCCCGTTCGCATCCGCGAGCTGCCGGGCTACGGCAACCTGTCGCCGGCGACGGTCCGATTGATCGAGGCGACGACGCCGCTCTCGCCCGATCAGGAGGTTTACCTGCCGGGCAACAATCGCTTCGGCATCTGGTCGTGCTCCTGGCTGACGACGGTGCTGGAGAAGACCGAAGCCGACTCGCCCCCGCCGCTGAGCCAGATCGCGCGCCTGCCGCCGTAGTGCTGCGTCGAAGGCAAATACTAAGATGGACAGATCAGCCGCGACGCGCTAGCGTCCGGTTCTCTCGGGAGCAGCGCAGCTTCAAAACGCTCAGCCGGCGCTCCCCTTGTCTGCGGCTGCTTTTCTGCTAGGAAAAAGCCTGCTTCTTCTTATCGCCGGCGTCAGGAGATTTGCTTGTGGATATTCACGACTTGACCCGCTCGCTGCACGAAAAGAACGACTCCAAGATCGTGATGCTGGTGGCCGACGGCCTGGGCGGATTGCCGATCACCCCCGGCGGCAAGACCGAGTTGGAGACGGCCAATACGCCCAACCTCGATGCTCTGGCGGTCGAAGGAATCCAGGGCGGCAGCATCCCCGTGCTTCCGGGAATCAGCCCCGGCAGCGGTCCGGGGCACCTGGGGCTGTTCGGCTACGACCCGCTTAAGTATGTCATCGGCCGGGGCGCCTTGGAGGCGACGGGGATCGGCTTTGAGCTGCAGCAGAACGACGTCGCCGTGCGGGGGAACTACTGCACGCTTGATGAGCGCGGGAACATCTCCGATCGCCGTGCGGGCCGAATTCCCACCGAGGAAAGCGCCCCGCTGGCGGAGAAGCTTCGCGAAGTGAAAATCCCCGGCGCGGAGGTGTTCGTGGAGCCGGTCAAGGAGCATCGCTTCGTCGCCGTCTTTCGCGGCGAGGGACTGGGCGATCGCGTGGAAGACACCGACCCGCAACGGTCCGGCGTCCCGCCGCAGGCGCCGCAGCCGCTCGACGACGCCAGCCACAAGACCGCCGACGTGGCCCGCCAGTTCATCGAGCAGTCGTTTCAGATCCTCCGGGGACAGCCGAAGGCGAACGGCCTCACGCTCCGCGGGTTCGCCGCTCGGCCGAACCTGCCGAGCTACGAAGAGGTCTACGGCCTGCGGGCCGCGGCGATCGCGGTCTACCCGATGTACAAGGGGCTGGCGCGGCTGGTGGGGATGAGCATCCTCGGCAAGCCGGCCACGCTGGACGAAGAGATCGGCTTATTAGAGCAGCATTGGAAGGACTACGACTTCTTCTTCCTCCACTTCAAGTACACCGACAGCACCGGCGAAGACGGCGCCTTCGACGCGAAAGTGAAGAAGATCGAAGAGTTCGACGCCGCCATCCCCCGCGTGCGGCAATTGCAGCCGACGGTGCTGATCGTCACCGGCGACCACAGCACCCCCTCGTACCTCCGCAGCCACAGTTGGCACCCGGTCCCCACGCTGCTGGCGTCCGACTGCTGCCGCCCGGACCCCTGCCGGCAGTTCAGCGAAAGCGAATCCACCCGCGGCGGCTTAGGTCAATTCGAAGCCAAGCACCTCATGACCCTCGCCCTGGCGAACGCGCGGCGGCTGGGGAAGTACGGGGCTTGAGATATCCGTCTCCGCGCCTTGCGTGGTGCGCGGCGAATCAGGAGACAGGAACGAGCTCGCGGCGCCCGCCTGTTCCGGCTAAGGCCAAAGCTTTCGCTTGCCCAGGTCGTACACCTTGCAAATCTCGAAAACCTGCAAGTGCAGTGGGGTCGTTCTCCGAATTTCTGATCCGTGGGGGCCCCGCTTCGTCGTTGGGCGGCCCGCGGTAGGGCGCGACTACACAGCTGTCAAACTTTGTGCGGGAGCGCGCCCTTGCGTAACTTGCCTGATCGGAAATCCCGCCGACTGCGCCTTGACGATCTGGCCGCAGGCGATGCGCGCGTCGACCGGCGGGCCTTTCTGCTCGGAGGCGCCGCCGGATCGGCGGGAATCGTTCTTCCCGGTACGTCCTCGGCGGAGGAGCAAAAGGAATCGCTCTTCTCCTGCTGCACGGGAAGCGATCCGCTCGGCTGCATCCGCCGCACAAAGTTCGACGTGCTGGTCGCCTTCGTGGAAGCGCAGCTCTATGCGCTCTGGCGCTGTCCTCCCGCCGAAAGCGCGACGGAAGTGGCCGCCGACGTGCTGCGTTACGCCGGTTTCCTCAAGCCGGACTTTCAGAAGGGGATTTGCGGCGCGCTGACCTACATCAACCTCTACTCCTTGCGCAAAGCCCGTAAAGCATTCGTGCGGCTCTCGCCCTGCGAGCGCACCGAGCTGCTCAATCAGGGCGAGTATCCCCTGCCGAGCGACTACCCGCTGATCTCCTGGGACTGCGAGTACATCCTGCACACGGCGGTCGGCGGACTGGCGATGCTCTGCCGGCTGGTGACCAACGCCCGCAAGCCGGCTCGAATGTTGATCGGCCTGACGTGGTCGGCGCCGTGCCGCGACCCGAGCCGGCTGGTGACGATGCTCCCTCCGCCGTACCCGGATCTCCACGCCCCGTACGATCTGTGCGTCATCGGCTCGGGGGCGGGCGGTTCGGTCGTCGCGGCCCGCGCGGCGCTGGCGGGGCAGCGGGTGCTGATCGTCGAGGCGGGAAAGTGGATCAGCCCCGATTCACTGGTCGAGCGCTATCACAATGAGCAGGGCGAGGTCGAGATCTTTCCCCCGCGCGGCGACCGGGTGCTGAGCGAGCTGTACCGCGACGGCGGGGCCAACCTCGCCGGCGGACTCCGCAACGTCATCGACAGCCGCTGGGACCTGATCCTTCCCTGGCGCCGGTCCCGCATCGAGCCGCAACAGACGATCAGCGTGCTGCAGGCCCAAGTGGTGGGAGGCGGTCCGTACGTCAACAACGCCATCTTTCTGGAGATGCGCGAGGACGCCTGGCAGCGGTGGGGCGAGCGGCGGCCGGCCGGCATCTCGTATGAAGAATTGCGGCTGCGGATGGACGAGGTGAAGCGCGACCTGGGCGTGAACCGCGAGGCCACGCGCCGCGATGTCGGCGCCCGAAGCTGGAAGTTCGTGGACGGCTGCATCCGCGCCGGCGAGCACGTCGAGCCGCTTCCAGTGGCGATCCTACCCGATTGCGGCGAGTGCGGCGCCGACAACTCGATGGACCCCTTCGGCGGACATACCGGCGGGCTTCATCCTTGGCGGACCGGCGGTCCCAACAGCTATCTGATGCGGGCCCTCCAGGCCCCGGCGCCGGCTCAGGTCGCCTACGAGACGGCGGCGATTTCTTTCGAGTTCTCCACGACGCCCGACGGCGCCGTAGTCGCCCCGCGCGTCGTGCTGGAAGACCGCCGCGGACTGC
>JAHWKS010000513.1 GCA_019347795.1 Planctomycetota bacterium
CGGATGGTCGAGACGGCCGTCGGCGGCATGAACATCGGCACGACCGTCGAGGGCCGCTACCGCTTTCCGATCAACGTCCGCTACCCTCGCGAGCTGCGTGACGACCCGGAAAAGATCCGCCGCATCTTGGTGGCCACGCCCGGCGGCGCGCTGATCCCGCTGGGGCAGGTGGCCCGCATTGAGATCGCCGACGGCCCGCCGATGATTAAGAGCGAGGCCGGAATGCTGCTGAATAACATCCCCGTGGACATCGAGGAAGGCCAGGACATCGGCACTTATGTGAAAAACGCACAAGCCGAGATCGACCGCGCCCGCGCTGACGGCCGATTGGAGCTGCCTTCGGGTTACCACCTGGAGTGGAGCGGCCAGTACGAGCTGATGCAGCAGTTTTTCCAGCGGCTGTTGATCATCGCGCCGATCACTCTGGCGATCATCTTCGTTCTGATTTACTTCAATATGAAAAATGTCACCGAGACGCTGATCACGATGCTCACGCTCCCCTTCGCCCTGATCGGCGGCGTGTGGGGCATGTACTGGCTGGGCTACAACTGGAGCGGGGCCGTGTATATCGGCTTTATCGCCCTGGCGGGGCTGGCGGCCGAGACGGGCATCATCATGCACGTCTATCTCGACCTGGCTTATAAGAAGCACCGCCGCAAGCTGGGACGACGCCTCACGGTGAGCGAACTGTACGACGCCGTGATCGATGGGGCGGTGCTCCGCGTGCGCCCCAAGCTGATGACGGTGCTGACCGACTTCATCGCCCTGATGCCGATCCTCTGGGCCACGACGCCGGGGGCCGGCCCGATGAAGCGAATCGCCATCCCCGTCATCGGCGGCGTGATCACCTCCGCCATCCACACCCTGGTGCTGATCCCCGTCTATTACACGCTCCACAAGCGCTGGGAGCAGTGGCGAGAATCGCGCCGGGAGGAGCGAGCGGCCGGCGAGGGCGAGGACGCAGCCGGAGGAACGGACTCGGCGCAACCGACAGGTTAATTGCCCCGCATGACGTGCCGGCTACGGAAGGGGGAAATCCGCCAATTCGCTACCGAGGCGTGTAAGTTTTAGACAGCATTGGAGTTCTACCGCCGTGCACTCGATGCGGCCAGCGAAGAGGAACTGGCGGTATCGGACGACGAGGACTCGTGGCTTCTGATTTCGTTGAAGAGGGACCGCCTGACTGCCAGCGCCCACAAACAAGCAATTTCCTTAGAAGGAGACACATAATGTCAGCCTGCCAAGTTCGGCCGCCGCGCATGCCGATCGCCCTTGCGGCGGTCATTTTTTCCGCGCTTGTCGGCCCCAGCGCGACGTTCGGCCAAGCGAACAAGTCCGCCGAGACGAAGCAAGCCGGCGCCGTCGAGCGCAAGTCGGAGGAACCGAAGGACGCGGCGCGCCGGGCGTCGGACGAGGCCAGGGAAGCGGACACCGGGGCGACCGGAGGCTCTCTTGGAGACGAGGCCAGAGAGGCGGACGAAGCGACAGTTCCCAGCCTCGATCAAATGCTGGCCGTCGCTTTGGACCATCATCCGGAAATCCGAGCGGCGGAGGCGCGGCTGGCGGCGGTCCGGGCCGAATTGGACCGCACGCGCCTGGACGTGGTGCGTCAGATTACCGCTTTCCGCGAACGCTGGCGCGCTGACGTGACGAGGCTCCATACGGCTCAGCAGGAGTTGCTCCTTGTTGAGCATATGTATCGAGCCCGTGAAGGCGGCAGGGAGCGCGTGCTCGACGCGAACAAGAAAGTGGCCTTGCTGAAGGCGAAGCTGAGCGAATTCGAGGCCGAACTCCCGTTCCTTCTCGGCCGGATGCCGAATGAGCTTCCCCGCGCCGTGGATTCCTCCAAGCAGCAGGCGAGCCGGGCCGACCTGGTGGCCCAGGCCGGGCAGGTCGTGCAGTTGACCTTGGCGGCGTATCGGGATGGGCGGGGGGACGCCGAACGAGTTTACGCCTGGTCGCGCCGCTTATTGGATGCGGAGTTGGCCTTGGGCGAGGAGCAGAGCGACGAGGCGCACGCCGTGGAGGCGCATCACGCCCGCATGAAGACGCTCGTGGAGCTGGCCAAGACAATGTTTCAGACCGGCCAGGTCGGGCAGGAAGACGTCCTCGCCGCAAACTACTACCTCGGTGAAGCCGAACTCCTCCTCCCCGGGGCGAAGGAAGAGTGAACGCGGGACATCGAGGAGAGCGGCGCCAACGTCAAATCCCCGCTCCCGCGGTCAGCTCCATCTCCACGTCGAGCCGCAGCCGCGACCGTTCCTCGGCCATCCGGTGCAGTTCGTCGCGCAGGACGCGGGTGTCTCCGGCGAAGTCGTCGCTGTAACGAGCGGCGTCGACTACACGCTCCACAAGCACAGGAGCCGTGGAAAGAGTCCCGCCGCGCTGAGGATCCGGACAATGGGCGGCAAACGTGCTCAAGGCTGCATCACGCCAAAAGCCGCTCCAAACAGCGGCGCGTGTGTTCGCGGAATCGGTGCGGTTGAAAATCGACCGGGTGCATTCGGAATTCCGTCATGATCATGGCAAGCCCAAAGGAAGATGCCTGCAGCGCGGAAACGGCGCCCCGCCGAATTTGGTCCACGGCGCAATCGAGCATAGCCTTCTCGCCGCTGTTGACGTGCGGCTGGTAATAATAGTCGGGCAACCTACAGGCGACGTACACCTCAACCTGTCCGGCGTCTGCGGTGGCGATGCAGGTCGCGTCGAACCAAACCATGTATTCATGCACGCCGGTCGCGAGATGTTTCTCGTGAACGATTAGCTTGAACACTTGGCCCGGGTTCATGGCGTCCCCCTCAACCGACTTCCTCGTACTGGGCGACCTTTGCCTGGGCGAATTGAGCGAATCTCTCCGTGTCAGCGGGATTCTTGAAGGCATGGGCAGGCAGCCAATACCAAAGGTAACGCTGCGGATAGACGAAGAAGCCTTGCGGCGTCCGAACCACCCTGGTAATCACGCTCCAGGACGTTTCGTAACATGAGGCCGCAGTTTTAATGACGAAGCGGTCCGGAAATGCTTCCCAACGCACATGCGAGTCTTTCTCTGGAATTCGTTCATACTGCCGCGCCAGAAATCGATGTTTCGAGAGGGTTGCCGCCAGAAATATGCAGCCTCCGATCACCATCGCGGCGACCCACTTGTCGAACCCGACGTTCACCGTGCGGATTGCTCCGGCCAAAACAAAAGACCCGCCGATCAACCTCATGATCCAGATCAAAATGCGAGCCGAACGCGAATAGCGGATCGAGAGACGCTGGGCTGTCAAGAACTCTTCAAGCGTCCATCGGAAGTCGCAAGTAACAGCGTGATCCATTTGATGAGTCCAATGTTGCGGATCGATTGCAGGAGTAGTTTGCGAATGATCTCCATCGACATCCTTCTGCGCAACCGGACGGGAGTTGCGAAGGCGAAATCAGCGACATCAGTTAGACGTCATCGAATTTGCGGGGACCGCCGGAGAACTCCTATTCGCTGACCAGCTGGGGCGGATTGCGAAAGAAGGGCGGCGCCGAAGCGATTTCCCAAGAATACGCTTGGCGCTGACATCAAGTATCACCGCAATCCGGGGATTCACAACCTCGCCGAACGGCGCCGGAGCCGGTGATGTCGGTGCAATCTACCCCGCGCCGACCGGCGACGTCAACTTCCGGCTGGCGCACAGGCCGGGCGTTGGCTGTGAGCAGTGGAAAGAATCGCGACGGGACCGCATAGTCCCCATCACCGCCGGCGCGAAGCGCCGCGTCGTCATCTTCGGCGCAGGTGATAAAACTTCCCGGCTGTGCAAATCGCGAAAGCCTTATGATCGCTACGACCGGCCCCACAATTGCCGGATGGAGTGCGGTGGACAAGGACGGATTGTGACTGCCGCTCCCCGTATGACGATTGTTCTGAGGAAACCGGTGATATGCGGAATTCCCTCGGCCCCTGGTCGGGCGAGGGAGGCCGAGGAGAGGCATTCCATGCGATTTCCATTCTCGACTCTTATCTCGATTGCGAGCCTCGCGTGCCTGGGAGGATGCGCGGCCGCGAGAACCGAGGCGCCGGTCGCAAGCATCCCCGTCCGCGCCGAGGCGCCGGCAGCGGGACCGGAGGAGCATTCGCAGGTCGTACTCGTCGAGCATCGTCAGGCGCCGGATCCGTTGCACGAGGCGACTGCCGTCGGGCCGTTCCTGGAGGAGTTTCCGCCACCCATTGCCCTGGCGGAGTTGGAGGCGTCGGCGGCGGTCAACAATCCCACGCTGCGGCGTATGCAGCAGGAGACGGCCGCCGCGTGGGCCCGGGTCGGCTATGTGGGGAAGCTGCCTGATCCGACCTTCGGCTTCAACATCTTCGGCCATCCGATCGAAACCGCCGCCGGTTCGCAGCGGGCGAATTTCTCGCTGATGCAGATGATCCCCTGGCTGTCGCGGCTGGGGGCGCAGGAGCAGCAGGCCGGCTTCGAAGCCTGGGTGCGGGAAAGCGAGTACGCCGCCGAGCGGCTGCGGGTGATTGGCGATATCCGCGCCGCCTGGTTCAAGCTCTACGTCCTCGCGAAGCAGATCGAGACGATCGAAGCGAACAAGACGCTCTTGCAGTCGCTGATCGACACTGCCAACGCCCGCGTCGCCGCCGGCGGCCCCCAGGGGGATGTGCTGCTGGGAATGCTTGAATTGAGCAGCCTTGAGGAGCAGCTCATCGACTTTCGCCGGCAGATCGTGGCCGTCAAGGCAGAGTTGAACCGCCTCGCCGGGCGCGATCCGTGGACGCCGATCGCGGCGCCGAGCGCGCTGGATGCGTCGCTCCCGGCATGGACCCCCAAGATGCTGCGCGAGATCGCGATCGCCAATCAACCGGCCATCGCCGCGGCGCAGTTCGAAGCCGAGGCGACTCGCTGGGGCGTGGAAGTCGCGCGGCTCAAGCGGCGTCCCGACGTGTCGCTCAACGCGGGATGGTTCGTCATGGACGACAACCGGCCTCCCTCAGCGATCGTGGACGTGGGGGAAGACGCCTGGT
>JAHWKS010000514.1 GCA_019347795.1 Planctomycetota bacterium
TCTCGGACGCCGGCGGCGTGCCGGTCGCCACGCGGATGAATGACGTCAAGTTCAAGAGCATGGTCCGCCCCGGCGACACGATCGAAATGACCGTCGAGTTGACGGAGCGCCTCGCCAACGCATTTTTCCTTAAGGCCAAGGTGACGAAGGACGGCAAGCCGGCCGTGAGCTTCGAGTTCTGCTGCGCCGTGGCGGAGGTTGAGTGACTTCTACGCGAATCGATGCGACTCCTCGACCTCACCCTCAATTCCCCCGCGGAAAACATCGCCCTCGACGAGGCCCTTCTCACCGCGGCCGAAGACGCCGGCCGGCCGTGGGAAGTCCTTCGCCTCTGGGAGCCGGCGACGCCGATGGTCGTCGTCGGCCGGGCCTCGCAAGTTGACGTTGAAGTGCGGCGCGATGAGTGCCTGCGGCGCGGAATACCCATCTTCCGCCGGGCCAGCGGCGGCGCGGCCATCGTCACCGGCCCGGGATGCCTGATGTACGCCGTGGTGCTGAGCTACGACCACGGCCCGCATCTGCGGATGATCGAACAAGCCCACCAGTTTGTGCTGGAGCGGATTGCGGCGTCGCTGCGCGCGACGCATCCGCACGTCGTCCGGCGGGGGACGAGCGACCTGGCGATCGGCGACTGTAAGATCTCCGGAAACAGCATGCGGGCCGGGCGGACGCACATGCTCTATCACGGCACGCTGCTCTACGACTTCTCGCTCGACCTGATCGAAACCTGTCTTAAAACGCCCCCGCGGCAGCCCGATTATCGCGAAGGACGCCGCCACGGCGATTTCGTCGCCAACCTGAATGTCCCCGCCGCCGCCCTTCGCGCCGCGCTCACCGCCGCCTGGGACGCCGGAGAACTTCTCGCCGACTGGCCCCGCGCCGCCACTCGCCGCCTCGTAGAAGAACGATACTGCCGCGACGACTGGAACTTCCGCCGCTGACGCCTCGTTGCGCTGGTCAGCCCGCCGACATCCGCCGCTCCATCCAGCGGGAGAGGTAACCCAGCGGCACGCTCATCAAGAGGTAGAGCGCGGCGGTCGCCAGGCCGATCTCCATGTACTTCAGGCTCGACTTGGCGAGGATCTGGTACTGCTTGGTGAGTTCAACCACGGCGATGACGCTCACGATGCTGGTGTCTTTGAACAGGGCGACGAAGTCGTTCGTCATCGGCGGCAGCACGATCCGCCATGTCTGCGGCAGGATGATCCGGCGGAAGGTGGTGAAGCGGGACATCCCCAGCGAGGCCGCCGCCTCCCACTGGCCGTGCGGGATGGAGCTGATCCCCGCCCGATAGATCTCCGCCTCATACGCCGCGTAGTTCAACCCGAAGGCGAGGACCCCGATGAACGCATTGCCGGGCGTCCAGACGATGCCCCATCGCGCCAACAGCGTCGGCATGCCGTAATAGAGGATGTACAGCAGAAGCAGCACCGGGATGCCGCGGAAGAACTCGACGTAGCTGATCGCCGCCGCCCGCAGCGGCCATGGGCCGTAGAGCCGCGAGATCGAAACCGGCAGCCCAATCGCAACCGCCAACGCCATGCTCAGCACCGAGAGGTAGATCGTCATCTTGGCGCCGTCCCACAAGAGCGGCAGATAACGGTCGAGCGTCAAGCCCTGGCTGGAGTCGGCCAGGATGTTGGCGATCTCCACGTCGCCGGAAAGCTGCTCCTGGTCCTCATTCCAGATTCCCCACTTGCGATAGATCCGCTCCAGATCTCCCGAGGCCGCGAGCTTCACAATCGCCGCATCAAACTGCTGGGCCAATTCCTCCTGGTTCTCGCGAAACGCGATGGCATAGGCCCCGGCCCCGAACGACTCGCCGACGAACTTCAGCTTCAAATTCGGCCGAGCGTAATACTCGGCGATCGGCAGGTCCATGAGCACCGCATCGAGCCGGCCCAATTCGAGGTCCTGGTAGGGCTCGGCCTGCCCGTCGTAGAGCACGGGCGCAAACTCCTTCTGCTCGAGCAACCGCGAGGCGGCGGTGTTGTCCAAGGTTCCCACGCGGCCGCCGATCGCCTTGAGCTGCTCCAGCGTTTCGAAGCGATCGTCGTCGGCCCGGGCGGCAAGCTGCAGGCGATACACATAATAAGGCCGCGACATCCGCAGCCGCCGCTGACGGTCGGGCGTTACCTCCAGGCCATTCATGGCGAAGTCGAAATCGCCCCGCTGCAGTCCCAGCGCCAACTCGGCGTAGTTGTATTGGACGAACTCAATTTCGCGTCCCAGCTCCTGCTCCAGAGCCTCGGCCAAATCCACCTCGAACCCGATGTTGTTTCTCGGGTCCTGCGGATCTTTGAAGATGTACGGCGCCCCCCCTTCCGCGTCGGCCCCCCACCGCAGCGGCTCCTGAGCACGTAGTGAAGTCGCAGCGGTCAGCACGACAAGCGCGAGCAACGATCCGCGACAGACCATCGGCGCCTCCCATCCAGGCAAAAGAGGAAGATCGAATCGAGCGATTATCATAGCGACCGCCGCCCCACCGGCCTATCGCCGCGGAACCTCGGGCTTTCAGGCCTCCGAAAGCCGCCTTGCGTGAAATCGCCGGGCGCCCTACAAGAACTGCCGGGGGGCTGCGCCTTGGGATCGTGTTATGTACTTGTGCTTTGATGGGGCGGTTGCCGCTGCGGCGGCGACTGCTTGCCAGCGGCGGCGGGGGCGATACGATTGAGAGAACGACCGACGCATCCACTTCGGAACGCGACTCGCGATTGCAGTAAGGACGTGTGCGATATGAGCCAGTTTTCCGCCAACCCCCAGCGCGGGCCGATGGCCTACATCGACTATCAGCGGCAGCGGCAGATGACCCTTGGGGACCTGCTGCTGGAGAACCGCATCGTCTTCTTGCAAGGGGAGATCTACGACGGCAACGCCAACGAGATGGTGATGAAGCTGCTCTACCTGCAGAGCGAGAATCGCCGCAAGGAGATCAACTTCTACATCAATTCCCCCGGCGGCAGCGTCACCGCCACGCTGGCCATCTACGACACCATGCAAATCCTGAGTTGCCCCGTGGCCACCTACTGCGTGGGTCAGGCCGCCAGCGGCGCCGCGGTGCTTCTGGCCGGCGGCACGGCCGGCAAGCGCTTCGCACTGCCGCACTCCCGCGTGATGCTGCACCAGCCGCACGGCGGCGTCGGCGGACAGGTGAGCGATATTGAAATCCAGGCCCGCGAGATCCTCCGCTACCGCGACGAGCTGAACAACATCCTCGCCAGCCACACCAAGCAGCCGATGGAGAAGATCGCCAAGGACACCGACCGCGACTTCTTCCTCGACGCCGCCGAGGCCAAAGAATACGGCGTCGTGGATTCCATCATCAGCAAGCCTCCCGTCGAGGTCGAGGACGAGGATTAGTGCAGCGTCAATGCGAAAAAGGGGATCAGCCGCGGAGCGCTAGCTCCCGGTTCCCTTGGAAAGAACCGGACGCTAGCGCGTCGCGGCTGATTGCGACCCAACCCCACAGCGTCTAACGGAGAAACGGACTCATGCCTCTGGTCCCCTACGTCGTCGAAAAGAGCGGCCGCGAAGAGCGGGTGTACGACATCTACAGCCGGTTGCTCAAAGACCGCATCGTCTTTCTGGGCACGCAGGTGAACGACGAAGTCGCCAACGCGATCGTCGCGCAAATGCTGTTCCTGCAGTCGGAAGACCCTTCGGGCGACATTCACCTCTACATTAACTCGCCCGGCGGCAGCGTGAGCGCCGGACTGGCGATTTACGACACGATGCAGTTCGTGCAGTGCGACGTCGCCACCTACTGCATCGGGCAGGCGGCCTCGATGGGCGCGGTGCTGCTCACCGCCGGCGCCAAGGGAAAACGTCACGCGCTCCCCAATGCCCGGATCATGATCCATCAGCCGTTGGCCGGCATGGAAGGCACGGCCGAGGACATCATGATTCACGCCAAAGAATTCCAGCGGATCAAGGAGCGGCTTAATGAGATCCTGATTAAGCACACCGGGCAGACCCTGGACCAGATCAAGCAGGACACCGATCGCGATCGCTTCATGACCGCCGCCGAGGCGTGCGAGTACGGCCTGATTGATCGCGTGATCGAGCACGTCAACGAGAAGACGTCGGAGAAGAAGCATTGATATCAGCCGCAGGGCGCTAGCCCCCGGTTCTTCCTGAGGAAACCGGACGCTAGCGCGTCGCGGCTGATTTATCCCTGATGAAGCGTTAGCGAGGACGTTCGGCAAGGAGGCCGGGATGAATTGGCGTTGGCTCGCGATGATCGCGATGGTGCTGATCGTAGCCTCGGGGTGCGGCCCGGGGCGGCGCCGCTCCGACGCCTATCAAGAGCTTCTCAACGCAGAGAAACGCTGGCTGGAAGACCAGCTCTACAAGCTCGACTACGAATACGGCGCGCTGAAGGAGAAGCACGACTCGACCCTTCGCGAGAACGCCGCCCTCCGCGAAGCGCTGGAAGAGGCCCGCGAAGACGAACCGAACGGGCGCCGCGACTTCGAGCCAGGTTTCCGCCCGGAGCCGGATGGCGACATCACGCCGCCGGAAATCGACTTAGGCGACCCCACGGCGCCGCCCGCGACCGGCCTGCCGCCGATCACGCCCCCCAGCGAACTGGAGCAGGATCTTCCCTCTGAAGAAGTCCCCGATGGGGTTCCCGCGCCGTTGCCGGATGGCGCCCCCGCGCATCACGGTCTTGGCGATCCGCAGGTCACGCACATCCACCTCAACCCGCTGCTCACCGGCGGGGCCGACTTCGATCAGAAGCCGGGCGATGACGGCATCTCGGTGGTGATCGAGCCTCGCAACGCGGCCGAGAAGTACCTTCCCATCGCGGGGCCGCTTTCCTTGGTCGTCCTCGATCCGGCGAAGCAAGGCGAAGCCGCACGCGTGGGCCGCTGGGTCTTCACCTTTCACGAGACGGGGGAGATGCTGTCCCGCTCAGTCTTCGGCCTGGGCATAGACCTGCAACTACTCTGGACGTCCGAGCGGGCCGCTAACGTGCG
>JAHWKS010000515.1 GCA_019347795.1 Planctomycetota bacterium
CTCCGACGGTTGCGGTCGAGGTCCGCAGCGAGAACGACTATACCGACGCGGCCGAAGCCGCGATGGCCGCGAAGCGGGCGGACTACTTCGAGGCCGGGACGCTGGTCGTTTTGGATGTCGATCTGCGGCAGGAATGCATCCGTAAATACACGGCGGATTCGCCGGACCAGCCCGTCGTCTTCGTTCGCGGGCAAGACGCCGACGCCGAATCCGCAGCGCCGGGATGGCGAATGGCGGTCGATGCGGTGTTCGCCTAAGCACGTTCACTGCGAGAACCCGTGTCTTCCTGGTCCCTGGAGCCGATCTTCGACAGCTACCTGGCGGTAATCATCGTCGCCGGGGTCCTGGCGATGTTGCTGCTGGTGCGGCCGGCGTATCGGGCGCTCTCGGCGGGGCAATGGGGCGTGCTGCTGGCGCTGCGGGGGGCGGCGGTGCTGCTGCTGCTGGTCGCGATGCTTGGGCCGACGCATGTCTCGACCACGCGGGAGCCGCAGACAGCCGTGGCGGTCGTGATGCTGGATCAAAGCCGCAGCATGCAGCTTCCCGACGCCTCCGGCGATCGCTCGCGATGGGAGGCGCAGCGCGAGACGCTCAGCCGCGCTGCTCCGCTCGTGCGGGAGCTGTCCGAGAAGATCAAGGTCAAGGTCTACGCTTACGATTCCGCGCTTGCGGCGATCGCGTGGGAGGACGATCACCTGGTGTTTCCCGACGCGCCGGGCGGCGATCAGACCGACCTTGGCTCGACGCTCCACGACGCGATCCAACAGGAGTTGGGTCAGCGGGTGGCGGCGGTGATTGTGCTGGGGGACGGCGCCCAGACTGCGACGGCGCCGCAGGTCGAGCCGTATCAGGCGGCCCGGGAACTGGCTCGCCTTCAGTATCCGCTCTATACCGTCCCCTTCGGCCCGGCCGGCGCCGCCTCGCAAGCGCGCGACGTGGCGATCGAGAATCTGCAGGACCAGTACTCCGTGTTCGTGAAGAACGAGCTCGTGATTCGCGGCCTGGCCCGCGTGCGCGGCTATGTGAACCAGCAGATTCCGGTCGAACTGGCAATCGAAGGCGCCGGCGGCAAGACGGTCGCCACGCGGCAAGCGACGGTGCAGGCGGCGGAGGACGGCGCCCAAGTCCCTTTCCAATTCACGTTCACGCCGGAATCTGCGGGGCAGTACAAGCTCACTGTCCGCGCCGCCGAGCAGCCCGGGGAACTGGTAGCCAAGAACAACCAGCTCAACGCCTTTCTCACGGTGCGGGAGGGGGGACTGAAGGTGCTGGTGTTGCGCGGAACGTCGCTGTTCGAGCAGCGGGCGCTGCGAAGGTCGCTCGACGCCTCGCCCGACATCGACGTGGAGGACCGCTGGATCGAAACCCGTCGCCGCGATCGCTGGCCCATCGATCTTACTGACGCGCTCGGCGACGCCGAGTACGACGTCTTCATGCTTGCGGATCTCGACAGCGCCGCCTTATATGAGGAAGGATCGCAGGAGCAGAACGTGCAGCTCTTGACGGACGCGGTCGCGGCGGGCAAGGGGCTGATCATGCTCGGCGGAATGCACAGCTTCGGTCCCGGCGGATATCGTCACACGCCGCTGGCGAACGTGCTGCCGATTGTGATGGACCGCTTCGAGCGGCAGGATTTCGGCGCC
Source organism: Planctomycetota bacterium (assembly GCA_019347795.1). GTDB lineage: Bacteria > Planctomycetota > Planctomycetia > Pirellulales > Pirellulaceae > JAHWKS01. The sequence goes on from JAHWKS010000515.1 coordinate 1,644, forward strand.
CCTTTCCGTCCAGACCTGCACCTGGCCGGCCCGCTCGCGCTGCAGCCGGTCAGGCCGCACTTCATCACGCATCTCGCCTCCGCCGAGAAGAACCGCCAGGCGTGGGCCGCGCTGCCGCCGCTTACCGGGGCCAATAAGTTTGTCGACATCAAAGGAGGCTCGCACGTGCTGCTGGAGAGCGACACCGGCGCCCGCGTCCTCGTCGCCGGACAGTACGGCCGCGGCCGGGTGCTGGCGTTCGCCGGCGACTCGACCTACCTCTGGCCGATGCACGGCTTCGAGGCCGAGCACAAGCGGTTCTGGCGGCAGATGGTGCTCTGGGCGGCCGGCCGCGATGAAGCGCAGAAAGACGACGTATGGATCAAGCTCGCCCGGCGGCGGTTCGGACCGGGCGAACAAGTCGCATTTACGGTCGGCGCCAACACGGCGGCGGGCGACGTGGTCGAGGATGCAGAATTCGAGGTGGTGGTGATCGATCCCGAGGGCCGGCGGAGCGAGGTTTCGGCGACTCGCGACAACGAGGAATCGCGCGGCGAGTTCGGGCCTGTCCAGATGTCCGGCGAGTATACGATCGAGGCAATCGCCCGGCGCGACGGTGAGCAGATCGGCGCGGCCCAATCGCGGTGCGAGGTCTTCGACCAGGATGTCGAATTGAGCAACCCCGCCGCGGACCACGACCTGTTGCGGCGCCTGGCGAACCTCACCGAGGCCTCCGGCGGCCGGATGCTCGCCCGGGAGGAATTGCCCGAGCTTCTGAGGCAGCTCAAGCACCTTCCCGAGCAGATCGCCGTGGAGCGCGAAACCCGCTGGCGCCTGGCCGGGACCGCCAGCGACGCCTGGCTCTTCTTCCTGGCCCTGGCCGGCGCCTTCATCGGAGAATGGACGCTGCGAAAGAAGTGGGGCCTGGCGTAAATGCCGCTACGGCCCTTGTGTGAACGGATGGCTCGGATCCCAGGCGGGCGGCGGGCCGCTGAGGAGCGGCTCGGGGGGCGGCTGGAGCGTCGGGCCGGGGGGCGGATTGGTGATGTACTCCCGGCCCGGCAGCACCATGTTCCGCTCTCGCCAGGAGGCGCCTTCCAGGCTGGTGGGCGAGAGGAACGCCGCCGGCGCCCCGATCCACCACGGCGGGTGCGGCGTGCCGACCGGCGAGATGCGAATGCAGCCGGCGGCCGTGGAGACGGTGAGGAGCAACAGGGCGAGGGAGCGGGTCATGGCGGGCTCGCGGACTGCGGGATCGAATCGGCGATGAGGTTTGTATCGGCGATTCCTCCAGCCCCCTTCCAGTCTGCCCAGGGCGTTTTCTCCGGCAAAGCCGCGTCGGCGCCGCGCCTTTCCTCAACGGGGCACAATCAACTGCTCTCGGCTGGGCGTAAGGCTCACTTGTTCCGCAAAGTTTATCCAGCCGTCTCAACCGGTACGAGCGAAGCGAACGGGATTGTTCCGCCGGGGCGGCCCAAGCTGTTATACTCGACTCCCGACACTCCGAGTCGGACCTGCCGACTCCCCACCCGCCTTTCCTTCCGATTCCTTCCTCACGGCGGAGCCTGCGGATCGTGCGTCTCGCTCCCTTTTTCCTGATCGCGGCGTTGGTTTCACTCGGTTGCCAGGTTTCCACCGCTTTTGGAAGCGAGGCGAATGAGCCGCATCGCTCGCCCGCGGATGTTGTCCTGGCGCCGGATGATTCGTGGCTGGTCTCGGTGAACCAAACGTCCGACACCGCGTCGCTGGTGCGCACGAGCGATGGGACGGTGCTGGATGAAGTCGCCGTCGGAGAGCGGCCGGTCTTCGCCGCGCTCCATCCGGATGGAAAGCGGGTCCTCGTGAGCGGCAGCTACTCCGGTGACGTGACAATGCTGGAGGTCGCGGGCGACAAGCTGAAGATCGCTGCAACGATTGACGTCGGCTTTGAGCCGTGGGGCATCGCAGTTTCGCCCGATGGCCGCGAGGCGTATGTCGCGCAGTGGGCGGCCGACGCCGTGGCGGTGGTCGATCTGGCGAAGGCGAACGTCGTCGCGCAGATCGACGTCGGGCGCCGGCCGCGGTTTCTGGCGCTCTCACCCGACGGCTCGCGGCTGGCGGTGAGCGTCTCGGGCGATCGCGGCGTGGCGGTCGTCGATCCGATTGCGCGGAAGCTGCTGTATCAGCAGCGATTCGGCGGGCTGAACATCGGGCATTTAGCGGCGTCGCGCGACGGCGAATATGCCTACTTCCCTTGGATGACCTACCGCGACAACCCGATCACGCCCGGCAACATTCGGCTGGGCTGGGTGCTGGCTAGCCGCATCGCGCGGGTGCGGCTGGACGCCGACGAGAGGCGCTCTCCCTCGATCCGCCGGGAGAAGCCGTCGCCGACCCCTACGGCCTGGCCCTCACCCGTGACGAGGAGCGGCTCGTGGTTTCCTCCTCCGGCACGCACGAGCTGCTCGTGTACCGCCTGCGGGGCTTGCCGCTGGAGAGCCACGGCAGTCCCGATCACATTCCTGAAGAGCTGCTCAAGGACGACGATCGCTTCTATCGCATTCCCGTCGGCGGCCGGCCGATGGGGATCGCGATGGCGGGAGATGACTGCACCGTGTACGTGGCCAACTACCTGGAAGACGCGGTGCAGGTGGTCGATCTGGAGAAGCGGGAGCTGATTCGCACGATCCACCTCGGCGGACCGCAGGCGCCGTCGCTGGCGCGGCAGGGGGAAGCGATCTTCTACGATGCCCGCCGCAGCCTCGACCAGTGGTACAGTTGCCATAGCTGCCACGATCACGGCGGCTCGAACGATAAGCCGATGGACACCCGCAACGACGGCAACCTCCCCTTCACCTTCAAGGCCGTGCCGCCGCTCTACAACATCCGGCAGACGGCGCCCTGGACATGGCATGGCTGGCAGGAGGATTTTCATGCCGCGATGCACAAGTCGCTGACCGAGACGATGCTCGGTCCCGAGCCGACCGTCGACGACGCCGAGGCGCTGGCAGCCTTCCTCGACACGCTCCAGCCGCCGCCCAACCCGTTCCGCAACCCCGATGGCTCGCTGACCGAGTCGGCCCAGCGCGGCGAGGCGGTCTTCCACAGCGAGAAAGCCGGCTGCGCGAACTGCCACAACGGCCCCTACTTCACCGACGGCCAAATCCACGACGTCGGCCTCGGCGCCCCCGGCGACCGCTATCGCGGCTTCAACACGCCGTCGCTCTTAAGCGTCTATCGCAAGACTCACATCCTCCACGACGGCCGCTCCGAAACGCTCCGCCAAGCGCTCACCGGCCCGCACAACCCCAAGCGCGTCTTTTGAAGTTGCGCGGTTTAGGTGTCAATTACACGGAAGTCCTGTATTCTGGCG
>JAHWKS010000516.1 GCA_019347795.1 Planctomycetota bacterium
CGAGCCGGGTCGAGCGGGCCCTCGGCGTCGCACCAGAGCACCGGGTCCTGCCGGTCCATGAGCCGCCAATGCTCATCGATGCGAGAAACATAGGGATCAGAAGTCTGCGATTCGAGATTCGTTGCAGTCATGCGTCGGGTGTTCAGGATTGCGAGGAGAGGAGGGGATAAACGCCGTTCTCGTCGTGCGTCTCCGGGCCGACCAGGGCCGGGTTGAAGACGCAGATCATCCGCATTCCGGTTTCGGCCGAAAGCAGGTGCCGCTCATGGCCGTCGAGGGCGTAGACGGCGCCGGCCTCGATCGGAATCTTCTCGCCCGTGGCGAGCACCGTGACTTCGCCCTTGCCCTGGATGCAGTACACCGCCTCCAGGTGATTCTGGTAGTGAATCTCGGTGGTGGTGCCGGGCTTGATTACGGTGTCGTGGAGTGAGAAGCCCATGCCGTCCGAGTGGAGGAGCAGCCGGCGGCTGGTCCAGTTGGGGGCATGGACCTCGCGGTCGCTGCCCGCGAGGTCGTCCAGTCTGCGTACGATCATGTTTTGTTCGTCGAAGCGAAATGAGGAAAGGATCAGCGGGTGGCGGCGGCGGAGATGGATTCCGAATCGGGATCTCCGCACACGGCCTGCACCGCGTCTTGAATGATGTCCAGGCCTTGCTGCAGGCCCTCGTCGTCGATCGTGAGCGGCGGCAGGGCCTTCAGCGTTTCGTCGCGAGGTCCGGCGGTCTCGATGATCAGCCCGCGCTCGAACGCCGCCCGCGAGATATTGCTCGCCCGCGAGTCGTCGTCGAAGGCGATGCCCCAGATCATGCCGCGGCCGCGCACCTCGCCGCCGTAATCGGAGGCGAGATTCAGAAACACGTCGCGAATCTGGGCTCCCTTGCGGCGGACCTCCTTCGCGAGCTCGTCATCCCGCCAGTAGGCGTCCAGCGCCGCGGCGGCGGTGACGAAGGCGGGATTGTGGCCGCGGAACGTGCCGTTGTGCTCGCCCGGGTCCCACACGTCGAACTCCGGCTTCATCATCGTAATCGCAAACGGCAGGCCGTAGCCGGAGAGCGATTTCGACAGGCACACGACGTCGGGCGAGATCCCCGCCGGCTCGAAGCTGAAGAAAGGCCCGGTCCGGCCGCAGCCGACCTGGATGTCGTCCACGATCAACAGCGCCTCAAAGCGGCGGGCGACTTTTTCCAATCTGCGGAGCCAGTCGTAGCTGGCCACGTTCACGCCCCCTTCGGCCTGCACCGTCTCGAGGACGATGGCTGCCGGCTGCTCCACGCCGCTGCTGTTGTCGGCGAGGAAAGTCTCCAGATGCTCGATGGTGTCGGTCTCCGCGCCGAAGTAACCGCAGAACGGCATGTGCGTCACATCGTTCAGCGACACGCCGGCGCCGCCGCGCTTCCCGGCGTTCCCGGTGAGGGCGAGCGATCCCAGCGTCATCCCGTGAAAGCCGTTGGTGAAGGCGATGACGTTGGTCCGCCCCGTCACTTTGCGGGCGAGCTTCAAAGCCGCCTCCACGGCGTTGGTTCCCGTGGGGCCGGGGAACATGGTCTTGTAGTCCATCTCGCGCGGCTGGAGGACGACCTCGTTCAAGGTCTCCAGGAACGTGCGTTTGGCGTCGGTGGCCATGTCGAGCGAGTGCGTCACGCCGTCGCGGCCGAGGTACTCCAGCAACGCCCGCTTGAGCCGGGGCGGGTTGTGCCCGTAGTTCAAGGCGCCGGCGCCGGCGAAGAAATCAATGTACTCCTGCCCGCTCTCATCGGTGAGAACATGCCCGCGAGCCTTGCTGAAAACGGTCGGAAAAGACCGGCAGTAGCCGCGAACTTGCGACTCCATTCGTTCAAAAACTTTCATTTTCATCCCGCCTTTCTTAAAGGACCAATTCGAATAAGTTCCTCTTCCTCGTGGTCTTGCCCCGCAAAATGATCGCGGTCGAAGCCGCGGTGGACGTTCAGCGGCGCGCCGAGGGCGTCGGCCGCCGCCTGGAACAACCGCCGGGAGGCGGCGTTCGAGGGGGAAACCGTCGCCTCGAGATATTGCGCCCGGCGTCCGGCTTCGCTTGCGACAAGCTGCAACAAGAGCTGCTGAGCGATGCCCCGGCGCCGCGCTTGCGGCGCCACACCCACCTGCCAGACGAAGATCGAGTCGGGGCGCGTCGGGGGCACGTATCCGGTGACAAACCCAACCAGCGCGCCTTGGAACTCCGCCACGAGACATGTGTCGGCGAAGTCGCGGCAGAGAAGCAGATACACGTAGCAGGAGTTGTCGTCGAGAACGTCGATCTCGCGCACCAGGCGCCAGAGAGGGGCGCCGTCGGAAATCGTCGGTTTGCGAAACGCCGGTCCCGTCGTGGGGCCGTCAAGTTCCGTCATGAGCACGTGGGGGAGTGTTGTCGATCGCGAACCGTTTTATCCTCGGTTTCGGCCCAACATCGACAACGGCAAGGAACCGTTCCCAGGGCAATAGTTGCCTAGGAAACTATCGTTGGTATAAACTGTACCCCACTCGCCGCCCGTCGGCAAGGTAGATTGCGGCCCGATACATCCGTCGTCGTCTCCGGAACATGAAATCCCGACGCGTAAGATTGGATCTAACACGACGTTGGAAGACCCCATCCGGGGCAAGCCGGATGGGGGCCGGAAAATGTTGGAATCGCAGGCATATCGTCCCTTATCCCGATGTCTACTCCCAAAAATGCGCAACTTCAAAAAAGCGTAAGCGAGGGGGCGAAATAAGCAGGGTTTCCCTCGCTTACGCATCCGGCTTCCCGAATGCGCCCTGCGGCCGCGGTGCGGCACAGTTTTGCTGAATGACCCGCGAAAACGAAAATCAGATCACGCCGTTGGGCGTGGGACTCGTGCTGCTCACGGCGGGAGGCGTGATCGCGCTGGTTCTGTGGCGAAGCTCGGCGCCGCCGGAGTCGCTCGACACGCTGGCGCGAATTCGCCGCACGGGAGAGGTGCGCATCGGCTACGCCAATGAAGCGCCCTACGGATACCTCGACAGCGCCACCGGCCGCATCACCGGCGAGGCGCCGGAAATCGCCCAGGTGGTGCTCCGCCGCCTGGGCGCCGAGCGCATCGAGCCGGTGGTGGCGGAGTTCGGATCGCTCATCCCGGGGCTCAAGGCGGGGCGCTTCGACGTGATCGCCGCCGGGATGTACATCACGCCCGAGCGGGCGAAGGAGATTGACTTCTCGAACCCGTCGTACGCGATCGGCGAGGCGTTCCTCGTGGCCCGCGGAAACCCGCTCGACCTGCACAGCTTTGAAGACGTGGCGGAAAGCGACGACGCGAGAATCGGCGTGATGGGCGGAAGCGTCGAGCACGGATACGCCAAGGCGGTCGGAATTCCGCCGGAGAGAATTGTGATATTTCCCGATTACCCCAGCGCGCTGGGAGGACTGCGGACCGGCCGCATCGACGCGGTGGCGGCGACGGAGTTGACCGCCGGCGATCTATTGCGGAAGGCGGACGATCCGTCGATTGAGCGGGCCGAGCCGTTCACCAATCCCGTGATCGACGGTCGTTCGGTCGTCGGCTACGGCGCCTTCGGATTCCGCAAAGGGGACGACCTGCTGCAAGAGGCGTTCAACGCCGCGCTTGCCGAGTTTTTGGGAACCGATGAGCACCTGGACCTGGTCCGCCCGTTTGGATTCTCCGAGAACACGCTTCCCGGTGACGTGACCGCGGAAGACATCGTTGCGGGGAACGCAAAGTAGCAGGCGCCGCTCCGTGTGCCGTTGACAGTAGCAGGCACACTCCGTGTGCCGTTCGCGTTTTGAAAGAGTGAAAAAGACGGCACACGGAGTGTGCCTACTACTATGCCTCGACCTTTTGATTTGCTCCCTCCGTTGTTGGAGGGACTCAGCGTTACGGTTCAAGTTGCCGCCTGCGGCGCGGCGCTGGCCATCGTGTGCGCGCTTTTGGCGGGGCTGGGACGACTGTCGCGGGATCCGATCGTGCGGGCGTACGCGCGGGTTTACGTCGAGGTGTTTCGCGGCACGTCGGCGCTGGTGCAGCTTTTCTGGTTCTACTTCGCGCTGCCGATCCTCTTGGGGGTGCGGCTGGATGCATTCACGGTGGGCGTCTTAGTGCTGGGGCTGAACATCGGCGCCTATGGGGCGGAAGTCGTCCGCGGCGCCATCATCGACGTGCCGCGGGGACAAATCCAGGCGGCTGCGGCGCTCAACCTTACTCGCTGCCAGACGATGCGTTACGTCGTATTGCCGCAGGCGGTGGTGGCGATGCTGCCGCCGATGGGGAATCTGCTCATCGAGCTGCTCAAAGGGACGGCGTTGGTGTCGATGATCACGCTCTCCGACCTCACGCGGATCGGCTTGTTCCTCCGCGACGACACGCTCCGCACGGTCGAAATCTTCGGGCTGCTGCTGGCGATCTATTTCGGCCTCTCGCTCCTGATCACCGTCGCGGTGCGGGGATTGGAGCGGCGGTTCTCCCGCGGCCTCGACTACGGCGGAGCGCGATGATCTGGGACTGGGATTACACGTGGTCGATACTGCCGGAGATCTTCCAAGGCCTCGCGGTGACGCTGGAGGCCGTGGCGGGCGGGATGGCGATCGCGCTGGTGCTGGGGCTGGCGTGGGCGGTGTGCCGGCGGTCGCAGACTCGAGCCGTCTCCTGGCCCGCGGCCGGAGTTGTCGAATTCATCCGCAGCACGCCTCTGCTTGTGCAGCTTTACTTTCTGTTTTACGTTCTCCCCTCGTTGGGACTGACGCTCTCGCCGCTGGCGACGGGCGTGACGGCGCTGGGATTGCACTACAGTTGCTACACCTCGGAGGTGTATCGGGCGGGGATCAACGCCATCCCCCGCGGACAATGGGAGGCGGCCCGTTCGCTCAACCTTACCGCGTGGCAGACGTACCGGCACGTGATCCTCCCGCAGGCGATCCCCCCGGTCGTGCCCGCTTTGGGGAACTACCTGATCGCGATGTTCAAAGACGCTCCGCTCCTT
>JAHWKS010000517.1 GCA_019347795.1 Planctomycetota bacterium
GGCAATTCATTTGCGGAGTTCTCGCGAAACCTGCTGGAGGGCGTTTCGGGCATACGGCGGCTGATCGAGGACGACGGGCCGACGCTGGAAGGCCAGATCGCCGGCTGCCTCGCCGAGTTGCCTACCCTCGAAGACGTTTTGGCGGCGCCGCGCAATCGCATGGAGCACATCGCCTTGAGCTGCTGCGCTCGCGCCTTGCGAGACGCCGCCTGGTGGGACCGGCGAGAGGAAACTCGCATCGGCGTAACCTTGGGCATCGGCGCCGAGTGGCTGAACGCCTGGCAAAGCAGTTGCCTGGAAGGCGGCCGGCGGCTTTACGACCCGGAGCTGGACCAGCAATCCACGCTCGAGTGGGTGATCGAGTCGCTGGGCCTCTCCGGTCCCGCGGCGGTGGTCGCGGCGGCCTGCGCCAGCGGCAACTACGCTCTCGCCCAAGGGAAACGGTGGATCGAGATGGGTTGGGCCGATGTCTGCCTGGCCGGCGGGTGCGACGAAGTCAGCCCGATGGCCGCCGCGGGCTTCGGAAATCTGCGGGCGCTTTCGCGCCGAACCAGCGACCCGGCCGGCGCCTCGCGCCCGTTCGATCGTGAGCGCGACGGCTTTGTGCTGGGGGAAGGCGGAGCGGTGCTTATGCTGGAGTCCGCCGATCACGCTCGTCGCCGCGGCGCCCGGCCTTATGCGGAGCTGGCGGGTTTCGGCGCCAGCAGCGACGCCTCGCACATGATCATCCCCAGCTCGAATCCCGAGCCGGCCGCCCGCGCCATTCGGGCCGCGCTCGAAGACGCACAAGTCGAACCGGAGCAGATCGATTACATCAACGCCCACGCCACCAGCACGCCCGTGGGCGACGCGGCCGAGACGCGCTCCCTTAAGCTGGCTCTAGGCGACGCCGCGCGACGCGCCGCGATCAGCTCGACCAAGAGCATGACGGGGCATCTCTTAAGCGGCGCCGCGGCGCTGGAGGCGGCGGCCTGCCTGGCGGCCTTGGAGCGGCAGGCGGTCCCGCCCACCATCAACCTGGACGACATCGATCCTGCGTGCGACCTCCGCCACGTGCCGCATGCGGCTCAAGACCAGAAGGTCGCGGTGGCCCTCTCGAATTCCTTCGGCTTCGGCGGCAACAACACCTGCACCATCTTCCGCAAAGCCGCTTAGGCGACCGAACAGGAGCTGAGAGAGAAGAATTTGAACAGGAGGCTCATTCCCGCTAACACATCATCCTCCGTTCCCTCTGTTTTCTTCTGTTCAATTCTCTGCCTACTTATTTGCCGTCGTTTTCAATCTGGCGGATGCGGATGTCTTTGTAGGAGGCTTCGGCGGGGAGACCGCCGTGGATTTGGAGGCCGATGACGCCGCTGCGGGCGATCGTGTCGTCCTCCTCCGTGTAGTCCACGGTCTGCACGCCGTTGAGCCAGATTTGAATCCGCGGGCCGACGCAGCGGATGGCGAGCTCGTTCCAGTCCTGCGGCTTGTACGCCTTCTCGACCGTCTGCTGGTCCGGCTCCGCGAGGACCTTGCGGCGCCGCGACTCGTCGTAGAGGGCGCCCCAGATGTTGCGGCCGAAGGCTTCGCCCATGTCGCACTGGTAGCCGATCACCTCGTGATGATTGGGCATCCGCCGGCTGCGGAACTGGATGCCGGCGTTGTTCCCCTGGCCCACCAGCTTCGCCTTGAGCCGCAGCTCGAAGTCGCCGAACTCGTTTTCGGTGCAGAGAAACTCGTTGTGCGGGATCGGCTCGGTGAGGCTGCCGCCGACGATGGCCCCGTCTTCCACGCGAAACAGCTTCTCGTTTCCCTCCCATCCCTGAAGCGTCTCGCCGTCGAACAGCGGCGTGAAGTCATCGGCGGAAGAAGCGACGGCGGGGATCGCGAAGAGCGCCACAAGCACGAGCAGCAAGCGGAGGCGGGCCATGGCGGGTTCCCTGGAGGACATACGTGAAGGGCGACCGCCATTTTAGTTCGCCGTGTACTAGAAGGAACAGTTGGCGTGAAGTGTTGCACAACGTCCCAACGGGGTGCCTGCTACGTGTTCAGTTCGTCGCCGCAGCCCCCTGCCTCGACAATACCTTAATTGGGGGGACCCTTCTCGCCATTGGCGCCAACGTGTGATATCTTGTGATCGACTTTCGACTGGAGTGGTGTTCCAGGATGAATGAGCTTGCGCACGCGAGATCGAGCAGCCGGAGCAAGAGGCTGCGTATGCGCGGCGCGCGTCTCTAGAGTCTTTGCGCCCCCATGCCTGTATCGCGCGAAAAGTTCATCCGCCGTCTGGTGGAGAGCAGGGTATTTACGCCTGCCGAGTTGGACGCATTTGTGCAGTCCTCGCCGGAGGCTCAGGCAGCGCCAGACGTGCAAAAATTCGCCCGTGCTTTAGTGCGCGCCGGGAAGTTGACCACCTACCAGGCGGCGGCCATTTACCAGGGCAAGACAAAGGGATTGGCCTTCGGACCGTATGTGGTGCTGGATGAGCTGGGCGCCGGCGGCATGGGCAAAGTCTACAAGGCTCGTCACCGGCACATGAACCGGTTAGTGGCCGTAAAGGTGCTGCCGCAACGATCGCTGAAAGACCAATCCGCCGTGCAGCGGTTTCATCGCGAAGTGGAAGCCGCGGCGCGGCTGATCCACACAAATATCGTCACTGCTTTCGACGCAGGCGAAACCGAGGGGCTGCACTACCTGGTGATGGAGTATGTCGATGGCTGCGACCTTTCCCAGGTCATGCGCCAGCACGGCCTCCTGTCGCTGGAGCAAGCGGTGGAGTGCATGATTCAGGCCGCTCAGGGATTGCAATTCGCTCACGAACGCGGCGTGGTGCATCGTGACATCAAACCGAGCAACCTGCTGTTGGCCAAAGACGGGACCGTCAAGATTCTCGACATGGGGCTGGCCCGGTTCAAGGAGAGTCCGCTCAACGATATCTCCGGGGCGGAAGCGAATCAGCTTACGCAAAGCGGCCAGATTATGGGCACTGTGGAATATATGGCGCCGGAGCAGGCAGAGGACACCCACGCCGCCGACCACCGGGCGGACGTTTATTCGCTGGGCTGCACCCTTTATCGCTTGCTAACCGGCGCCCCCGCGTATGAGGGCGACACCGTAGTGAAGCGGATTCTGGCGCATCGGTATCATCCGATTCCCACGCTGCGCGACAAGCGACCCGACGCGCCCGAGGGTCTGGACGCGGCTTTTCAAAAGATGATCGCCAAACAGCCCGCCGATCGTCAGCAGTCGATGAAGGAGGTGATAGCCGATCTGGAATTCGCTCTTTCGCCCGCGCCCTCGACCGAGCGCCGCGTGCGGAAAGGATTTTCCTCGGACCAGGCGTTGAGTTTTTTCTTAGAGCGACTGGAGACCGATAAGGGCAGGACAGACGAGACGCTCGACCATCAGCCCGGCCAGGAGGAAACGGCCGTACAACTCGGGGCCATCGCTGCAGCCGCTACCGGCTCGAGCCCCTCCGGCATTGGCTCGTCACGCCGCATCCACGCTCGGAAGCCCTCTTCCAGACTTCGGGCGCCGCTTTTGGTCGCTGGCAGCGCTCTTTTGCTGCTGACGCTGGTTAGCGCCGTTGCGTTGCTCCGCTGGCTGAACCCCGCCGGCTCGGGCGATGGCGCCGTGGCGGAGGCCGGCGGCGAAGTTGTTTCACTGCCCTCGCTTTCCGAAGTTTGGCCCGCATCCCAGGGCGTCGAGCCGGCAGTCGCTTCGCCCGAGGCGCCCCCGGGCTGGGCCTTCAGCGCGCTGGAAGACCTCGCCTCGGCGAACTCCGAGCTCGCGGGAATGCGATACGCCTGTGTGTCGCGGGATGAGTTGACAGCCATCTATCGCCGCGCCGGCCGCGCCGGGTCCGCAGACTTGTGGCAAGCCGTGCGTGCCGACGCTTCCGGACCCTTTGGGAGCCCGACGGACCTCGGCCCCACGATCAACTCCGTATCCAACGAATCAGGGCCCTGCCTTTCGGCCGATGGACTGGAGCTGATTTTCAACCGGGTGGGCGATGAGGATTATGACCTGTACCGGAGCGCCCGGGCAACCACGGCCGACCCGTGGGGCGAGCCCGAGGCAATTCAAGAACTAAACAGCCCGTCTATCGACCGAGACGCGACGCTTTCCGGCGACGGGCGAATCCTGATATTTACTTCCGATCGCCCTGGCGGCAGCGGCGGCGAGGATTTGTGGGTTTCCCGGCGGGAAGCAACGGACAAGGAGTTCGGGCCGCCCCAAAACATGGGCGATGTCGTCAACTCGGCGGCGGAGGAATCTGGACCAACGCTCTCCGGGGACGGACTGCTGCTGATCTTCAGCTCCAATCGCGTCAGCGGCCTGGGGCTTCACGACCTTTGGGCCTGCACGCGTCCCAGCGCCGAAGCCCCTTTCGATCCGCCGTTCAATCTCGGGACGAGCGTCAATACGACGAAGTACGACACCAACCCGTGCCTGTCGTACGACGGCCGCACGCTCTACTACAGCCGCGGCGACGGGCCGCTGCACAAGATCACGGTGACGATTGGGCCGCCCTAATCCGGGCCGCCCTCCCAAAGATCAAATCGGCCGTGGCGGGAGCCGTGGCAAACCTCTCAACCGGGGCGCCTTGCTACGCATTCGGTTCGCCGGCGGTGGTCGGCGTCGTGGAGAAGAGCAGGCTCTCCAACTCCGCCAGGTCCACCGGCTTCAGGAGGTAGCCGTCGAAGCCGGCGCGGCGGACGCGGTCCTCCTCTCCGTCGCCGGTGCTTCCGGTGTAGGCGATGACGGAGGCGCCATCGAGGCCTTCCTTGCGAAGGCGCCGGAGAAGCGAGTAGCCGTCGGTGTCCGGGAGCCGCAGATCGATCAGTGCAAAGTCGGGATGGAAGTCGCGACAGGCATCCACCGCACCAGCGCCGGTCGTGGCCACACGCGCGTTATGGCCCGACATCTCGAGCAACCGCGAGAGGGCCACGGCAGAGTCCTGGCTGTCGTCCACGATCAGCAC
>JAHWKS010000008.1 GCA_019347795.1 Planctomycetota bacterium
GGTGTCGCAATATTGCGACCGCGTTGCCGTGATGTATGCCGGGCGGATCGTGGAAGAGGCGTCGGCGAAGTCGCTTTTCGCCGACCCGCGGTACCCGTACACGCTGGGCCTTTTGGAGTCGGTGCCGCGGTTGGACCACGACAAGCGCGAAAAACTGCACGCCATTGAAGGGCAGCCGCCCGATATGACGAAGCTGCCGCAGGGTTGCGCCTTCGCCCCGCGCTGTCCGTACGCGGTGGAGGAATCGTGGCATCGGCAGCCGCCGCTCGAGCCGCGTCCCGGCGGCGGCCGCGTGGCGTGCTTTGTGGATGTAACGAAGACGCAGCCGCACAAGCCGAAGGTAGCCGGGACGTGATGCGGGCGCACGGGGCAAGCCCCGTCGCTAACCGAGTTTATTAACCCCTTTCGACTTTCGATGATCCAAACCGTCGCTGATCTGCATTCCAATTCTCTCGCCGCGCCTTCCCGACGTCCGCTCTTGGACGTTCGCGATCTGAAGGTTTACTTTCCGTTCCACCGCGGGATTCCCTTCTTCGGCGAGGAGGGCGCGATTCGCGCGGTGGACGGCGTCAGCTTCCGGGTCCACGAGGGGGAGACGCTGGGGCTGGTGGGCGAGTCGGGCTGCGGGAAATCGACCACTGCGCGGGCCATTGCGAACCTCACGCCGCCCACGTCCGGCGAGATTTACCTGGACGGGGTGCGGATCGACGGGCTTTCCCCCGCGGCGATGTTCCCGCACCGCCGCAAGGTGCAGATGGTGTTTCAGAACCCGTACTCGTCGCTCAATCCGCGGATGACGGTGGGGGCCATCATCCGCGAGCCGATGGACATCTTCAATCTCCACTCCTATCGCGACCGGCGGCTGGAGGTGATGCGGCTGATGGACCTGGTGGGCCTTAACCCGCGGTACATGAACCGCTACCCGCACGAGTTCTCCGGCGGGCAGCGACAGCGGATCGGCGTGGCGCGGGCGTTGGCGGTGGAGCCCAAGATCATCCTCTGCGACGAGCCGGTGTCGGCGCTGGACGTTTCGATCCAGGCCCAGGTGATCAACCTCCTGATGGACCTGCAGCAGAAGCTGGGCGTGGCGTACCTCTTCATCGCGCACGACCTGGCGGTGGTGCGGCATATCGCCCATCGCATCGGCGTGATGTACCTGGGCCGCATCGTCGAGTTGGCCGAGGCCGAGGAGTTGTACCAGTCGCCCAAGCATCCCTACACGCAGGCGTTGTTGTCGGCCGTGCCGATTCCCAACCCGGTGATGGAAGAGCAGCGAGAGCGGATTCCCGTGGGGGGCGAGCCGCCCTCTCCCGACCGCGAGTATCCCGGCTGCCCCTTCCACCCCCGCTGCCCCATCGGCGAAGACCGCTGCGTCGAGGTGACGCCGCATTTGATTGGCAACCGGCACCAGGTGTCGTGCCTCAAGGCGGAGCCGGATTGAATCACGAGCGGCTAGACTCTTCCAGCAGCAACCGGCTGCCGAGGTAGTACTCGACGATCTGGACGATCGCTTCTTGCCGGCCGGACCAGAGGACGAAGAGGCCGGCGGCGGCGTTCCACCAGTTTAGCTCGCCGCGGGGGTAGAGCAGGACGCCGCGGGGCGTGAAGTGGTAGTCGCCGAGGGCGAGCCAGGAGATGAGCCGGCGGCGGCGAAGCGCGATCTGCGTCACGCCGCGGGGATCGAACTCGTACGCGATCGGCAGCCAGGTGCGCCACAGTGAAATCGCGACGGCCAGCGACGCGAGCAGCCCCGCCCACACGTTCTGCGAAACGACGCCCGCGCCGATCGCCGCGGTCAGTCCGAGGATGACCGCCGGAATCGCTCGCCACGGATCGTCGCGCAGCGCCCAGTTCATTACGCGCACGTTCTGCGGGGGCGTGAGGAGGTAGAAAGGCGTGTCGCGGGTGGGGAGGGCCGTCATGCTGCTATTTTACGTCACCGCCTCATCTCGCGGCGGCACATCTTGCGAAAACGCCCCGCGCCCGGCCCCCGCCAGCATCGCAAACAGTAGCGAGCCGAACACGATCGTCGCCGTCAGGCAGACGCCGAAGTAATCGCGCATCAGCCGCAGCGCCGGCGGCTCAGGGCTCTTGGGCGCCCGGCGCTTGACCGGACCTTCCTCCGAGAGCTTCGCCATATCCCGGCGGAACTCATCCCACTCGGCCTTCGCCTCGGCGCCGCTATAAGCTTGCAGCACCGCTTGCCGGCCGGCGATCAAGCCGCCCACGAGAAGCGACATCCACGCGATATAGAGGATCAGCCAAACAGCGGCGGAGCGCGACATGGTTGGAGTTCACGCTTCAGCGTGCGGGAATAAGGCGTTAAGACGAAGACAGCTAAAGTGCGGACTCCAACTACTGTTCGCCCAGCAGCTCCAGCACCGCGGCGGACATCGTCGTCACGCCGGTCACGAGCGCCTCTTCCACGTCGGGGTAGAACAGCGGCGAGTGGAGCGAGGGCGGCGCCTGCCCGAGCTGCTTGAACCGCTCCAGCCGCTTCGCGTCCACGGCGCCGAGGCGGTACATCAAAATGGGAACGCCCTGCCGGCCATACTCGCTGAAGTCCTCGCCTCCCATGGTCGGCTCGACGGAGACGATGTTCTCTTTCCCGACGACGCTCTCAAAGACCTTCGCCAGCCGGGCGGTCAGGTCATCGTCGTTGCGGAGCGACGGCGTTCCTTCGGAGACGTCGATGCTCGGCTCGGGCGCGTCGGCGCCCATCGCCACGGCCTTCGCCTTCCGCTTGATCGCAGAGAGAAGCTGCTCCCGGACCTCGTCGGTGTAACTCCGCACGGTCAATTGCAGGTGGCACGAATCGCCGATGATGTTGTGCTTCGTGCCCGCGTGGATGGCGCCGACGGTGATCACCGCCGGCTCCTGCGGCTTCACCTCCCGGCTGACGATTGTCTGCAGTGACAGCACCAACTGCGCCGCTTGCACGATCGGATCGATCGTCGTGTGCGGGTAGGCCCCGTGTCCGCCTTTGCCGCGGACGATGATATCGACGCTATCGACATTCGCCATCGCGTACCCCGCACGCACGCCGACCTTCCCGGTTGCCATGTTGGAATCAACGTGCAGCGCAATCGCAAAGTCGGGCTTGGGAAACTTCTCGAACAGCCCGTCGCGGAGCATTGCCCGGGCGCCCAGGCCGCGCTCCTCGGCGGGCTGGCCGACCAGCATCACGGTTCCGCTCCATTGGTTCTTATGCTCGGACAGGAAGCGCGCGACGCCGGTGATGTTCGTCATGTGGACGTCGTGTCCGCAGGCGTGCATCACGCCGACGTCGTTACCCGCATCGTCCTTGACGCGGACTTTGGAGGCGTACACCAGGCCGGTCTGCTCCTCGACCGGCAGCGCATCGAGGTCGGTGCGGAGCATCACCGTCGGACCGTCGCCGTTTTCCATTATGCCCACGACGCCGTGCCCGCCGATGCCGGGATGCACCTCGAAGCCCGCCTTCCGCCACTCCTCGGCGAGGCGGGCCGCGGTTTCCTTCTCGTGCAGCGACAATTCCGGATGGGCGTGCAGATAACGATAGAGTTCGATCAGCTCCGGCAGCTCCCCCTGCACCCATTCTTGCGGGGAATCCGCCATCGCCGGGAAAGTAAGAAACGCCAGGAACGCTGGGAGAAAAATGCTGCCGGCGAGGGAGCGGCTGGCAGTTTTTTTCCCAGATCGGCGAAAATTCCCGGGGCGGGGCCTTGCGGAGTTCGGAGAATTTCTCATAATGTTAAACCTATCATTCAACGCTCTACTTCATCGACAGGGCCGGCGAATTCATTCTCGCCGGCCTGTTTTTTGCGCCGCATCATTCGCTCGTCGCGGCTGATTGTTTACGTCCAGGCGCCGGAGCGAATCAACGTCATGATCTGCGGGACCATGCGGTCCAGCGCGCGGGCGCGGTGGCTAATGGCTGCTTTGACCGCAGGGCCGAGTTCGCCGAAGGTTCGGTGGTACTCGACGATCTCGAAGTACGGATCATACCCGAACCCGCCGGCGCCCGCAGGGGTCAAGCGGATGCGGCCATGACAGTGGCCGACGCTCTCGGCGCGAATCTCTCCGTGCGGATCGGAGAGCGATGCGTGACACACGTAATGGGCGGTTCGTTTTTCCCAGGCGACGCCGGCCAGTTCCTCGACGAGTTTGCGATTGTTCGACGCATCCGTCCCTCCCGCTCCCGAATACCTCGCCGAGAACACGCCCGGCCGGCCGTCCAGCGCATCGACCGACAGCCCGCTGTCTTCGGCAAGCACCCAGACGCCCAAAACCTTCGCCTGCTCCGCCGCTTTCAGGCGGGCGTTTTCGGCAAAGGTGGCGCCAGTCTCCTCCACCTCGATCGCGTGGGGAAAGTCGGCCAGGATGCGCAGCTCCAGCCCATGCGGCTCGAGCAGTTCGACCAGCTCTTGCCGCTTCTTGGCGTTGTTGGTTCCCAGCACCAGTAGCGGACGCGACGCAGCCATCGCGTCAGTGTAACGGCCGGGGAGAGGAGCGGCCAACCAGGCGAGCGGCCGGCGTCAGCCGGGTGATGAATCGAAGCGACGCGACGCCCTTACCCGTCCGGCGCACCATCAGGGGCTGACGCCCGCTCGCCGGCGTCTCGCCCCTAAAAGCCGAACTGGCGATTGCCGTTGGAGTAAGCGGCGCCGATTGAGGCTTTCGGCGTTTCCACCGGCAGCGGCTGGGCGTCGAGGACGATGCCGTTGATCGACTTGGGTCGCAGGCCGAGTTGCGCGCCCGCTCCCGGAAGCGGCGCGCGGTCGGCGCCGTACGCCTGCATGATCTGGTGGACGGCCGGGTTGAGATCAATCTTCCCGTCGGCGCGCGGCGTTCCGACCGAGTCGAAGCTTCCCACGGTCACGACGCTCTCGTGCCGGTCGTGGAATTCATACGCTTCGACGTTCTGCTTCCGCAACGCCAGCGTCAGCTTATGGGCCTTGTCGGCGGCCTTGTCCAGGGCGTCGGAGACGTCCATCATCGCCATCTTGTTCAGGTCCATCGTCCCCTGGCCGCGAAACGTCGCGATGCGGACCGAGTATCGGCCGGGGCAGTCCAGCAAGCTGAATTCGAGGTCCTTGTTCATGTCCACCACAAACTGATCCAACCCGCCCGCCACAAAGTATTCTTCCGGCAGCAGCGGGTTCCGGGTGGCGAAGGCGTTGCCCATCGGACCCTTCTTATGTTGCTCGGGATCGTTACTTACACGGCGATAGAAGTCGCGCAGTCCAGCGAAGCGCTGCGTGGAGTCTTGCCGCTTCTGGATGTCCAAACACTGCGGATGCGCGTACTTCAGCTTCTCGAGGGCTTTCTCGAGATTCGGGTCCTCGACCGACGGAAAGTCCCCCACCAGCACGGCCACCGAATCGAAGCGGGCCGACGTCCGGTACTTCATCTGCTTCGGCCGGCCGAACTCATCGTACCCCAGCCCCGTCACCGGCTGCGTGAAGTCGTACGTCTGCTTGTGGACGTAGGCGGAGACGTTGAAGCGGCTGCGCAATTCGAGCACCAGGTCCCGCGCCTGCTGTTCGGCGGTGTCGCCCGAGAAGCTGGCGACGAGGATCAGCCACGGCCCGTTTTCTTTCGAGAGGTAGTAGGGATTGTTGGAATCGGCGTCCACGCGCTTGAACGGAAAGAGCAATTCCCAGGGAGGCGCGGCGCGCCCTGCCGTCGCCGCTGTCAGCCCCACCATCGCCGCCAATGCCAGCTTGCCCAGATTCGCCGTCATGCCTGTCTCCTTCGAGAACCCCAGGAGAGAAGAGGCGGGGAGCATACTGAATCCTTGCTTCGCGGGAAAGTCCGCTTTACAATGCGGCCAGGGCCGGTTCCACATCAATCCAGGGCGTCCTCCGCTGCGAAGGAATTTGATAATGCCGCTTTTTGATCGACCGAAACTACGAACAATCGCTGCTTTCGGCGCCGGACTGGCGCTCGGCCTGGCCGTTGCCGCGGGCGTGATGATCGGACAGATGCAATCCGCGAGCGAGATGACCCTCGCCGAACGTTTCCTGGAGGAGACGGAGCTTCACGCCACCGGGGCCTCGGGCGGGAAGTCGCTGGCGATCGCCACCGGCGTCATCGACGAAGGCACCGAGGGGGTCTTCCTGCTCGACTTCCTTACCGGCGACCTGCAGTGCTGGGTCATCAATCCCAGGGCGGGCCGGTTCACCAACATGTTCAAGTACAATGTGATTGCCGACCTCGGCGTCGAGCAGGGCAAAACGCCCGACTACGTCATGACCACCGGTGTGGCGGATTTCCGCGGACCGGCCGGCAGCGCCGTCGGGCGAAGCCTGGTCTACGTGGCGGACGGCAACACCGGGAACGTCGGCTGCTACGCCGTGCCCTGGAACCGGCAGCTTGCCGCGAACATGTCCGTGCAGATGGGCGCCTTGCAGCCGGTCGCGGTCGGCAAGGCCCGGGCGGTCGCCATCCAAGAGTGAGACGCCGCGGCGCGAATTGTTCATGCAAATCATCTACAACGGGGAGCCGCGGGAGGTCGCCGAGGAGATGACGATCGCCGAACTGCTGGCCGAGCTTGATCGGCCGGCGCGTCAGGTGGCGGTCGAGTTGAACCGCGAGCTGATCTCCCGCGACCAGCACGTTCACGTGCGGCTCCGCCCCGGCGATGAAGTGGAAGTGGTCACGCTTGCCGGCGGCGGGTGAAGCCGCGCTTCAGGAAGGAATGTCCGCTCTATGTCTCTGGTCGGGCCGGCGCAAGTTGAACTCGAAGATCCTCTGCGGCTGGGACCGCACGTGCTGCGGAGCCGGCTGATCGTCGGCAGCGGCCGGTACGACAACTATCGCGTGATGGCCGAGTCGCTCGCAGCCTCCGGCGCCCATTGCGTCACCGTGGCCGTGCGCCGCGAGCGGCAGTACGACGAGCAGGGCGAGAACATCTTTGATTACCTCGACCTGGATCGTTACATCCTGCTCCCCAACACCGCCGGCTGCTACAACGCAGAGGATGCCGTCCGCAGCGCCAAGCTGGGGCGTCATATTCTCGACGCCCTGGGGAATCCCGGCGCCGACTGGATCAAGCTGGAAGTGCTCGGCGACCCGAAGACGCTGCTCCCCGATCCGGTCGGCACGCTCGAGGCGACCAGGCGGCTCGTCGCCGAGGGCTTTCAAGTTCTTTGTTACACCAGCGACGATCCCGTCGTCGCCCGCCGCTTGAAGGAAGCGGGCGCGGTGAGCGTGATGCCCGCGGGCAGCCCCATCGGGTCGGGACAGGGGCTCCTCAATCCCAACAACCTCCGCATTTGCCTGGAGTACCTCAAGGACGACGATCCTGATTACCCGGTGATCATCGACGCCGGCGTAGGCGCCGCCAGCGACGTGGCGATCGCCATGGAGTTGGGCGCCGACGGCGTCCTATTGAACACCGCCATCGCCAAGGCCCGCGATCCGGTGAACATGGCCCGCGCGATGATGCACGCCCTCCACGCCGGCCGCCTCTCCTACCTCTCCGGCCGCATCCCGAAGCGTCTCTACGCCACCGCCAGCAGCCCGGAAGTAGGTGTGATCGCGAGAACCTGTCCGCCACGGTAACGGCATATCGGGAACAAGCAGGCCCATGACGCTCGCTGGCTGGTTTGCCTCCACAGCCGCAGCGTTGGGGGTCGTTTTGAGCCGTCGGCGAAGAAACCGCTCCGATGCCGCTCCGCTGTCGCGAAACGGTCTCCAGAGGGTCCAGAGGGCGGATTTTGCTTGACAAAGGGGGCGTCGTCGGGTATTTCTCAACCTTGCGCAAGCGGAGACTTGCCCTTATCTCGTCGCCCGGTTCGGAGTCTTGCCATGACCGACTCGGCGAACAGTATTTGGCCGCGCATCGACTGGCGTTCGGCGCTGCTTCTCGCAGTGCTTGCGGGATCGTTTCTCGCCGGCCGCATCACGATCCAGCATCGGGCGGCGGTGCTGCAGGCGGAGATGGACCACATTACCCTTCAACTTCGGATCATTGCCGCGCAGGAAAAGGGGCCCGAGCCGCCGCCGGAGTACGAGACGAGCGACTTTGAGCAAGCCGCCGCGGCGTCGCCGCACATCACCGCATCGCTCACCGACGCACCGCTCACCGACGCACCGCAGTGACGGGAATTTGCTCATGGCCGGACGCTTGCAGGGAATCGCTCGTGCTTACGGCTTGCACGCGGTGATGGTCGTGCTGCTGGCGCTGGGGGGCTTTCTGGCTGGGAGATTGTCCGGCCGCGCCGCGGTCATCGAGGCCGAGCAGACCCGCATCCAAATGGAGCGGGATCTCGAGCGGGCGATCAAAGTCCATCGATCCGCCGCGCTTCGGGAAGAATGGCGCTCGCTGGATGCCGAGTGACTGCTAGCATCAACTAGATGCGGAATAATCCCGTTTCGCTCAGCACGTCACGATAGACGGCGGCGACGTGGCGAGCCATGCTCTCATCGGAGAAGTGCTCAGCGTGGCGGCGGAGGGCGCTTCCGCGAAGTGATCGCCAATCAAGATCCCCTGTCATGATCCGGCAGATTGCGCCGGCCAGATCCTCCGCATCGTTCGGCGCCGCCAGCGCCCCGTCCAGTCCGTCTCGCACCGCCTCGGGGACGCCTTCCACGCGCGTTCCGACGACGGGGACTCCGGCCGCCATCGCCTCCAGCACCACCATCGGCAGTCCTTCCCCGAATAGGCTGGGAAGCACGAACAGGTCGAAGCGGCGCAGCTCCGCATTCACGTCGCGGGTAAAGCCGGCCCACTCCACCGCGTCTTCGATTCCCAGGCGCGAGGCGCTAGACTTGAGCAAATCTTCGTACTCCCGCGTTTCAAACGGCCCCACCGCCCGCAGCCGCACGGAGTGACCGGAGCGGCGCAGCTTCGCCAGCGCCTCCAGCAGCACTTCGGTTCCCTTGCGAGGACGGAAAAGGGCGACTGTTCCCAGCGTCCACTCGCCGCGCGGCGGATTGCGCGGCGGCGGATCGACTCGCGGCACGCCGTTGGGCGCGACGAAGATTCGCTCCGCCCCGTACCCTTGCAATCGCATGTGTTGGCCGAGACTGTGCGAGACGGCGATCAGCCGCGTCCTGCGCGCCAGGCACAAGCTCTCGCTCAAGACGTTGATGCGGTTTTGGAGCGAGCGAGTCGAGTCGCGCGCCGCGGGGCTGTGGACGTGATACACCAGCGGCCGCGCGGTGAGTATCGCCGCCAATCGTCCCACGGCCAAGGTTCGCGGGGTGTGGGCGTGCAGAATTTGATAGCCGTCGTCGCGAATGATTCGGCACAGGCGGACGACGGCGGCCAAGTCAAAGCGCCACCTCATCGGCGTGCGATACAGCGGCGCCTCTCGGCATTGCCGCATCTCGGGGAACTTGTCCGGCTTCACGCACGCCAGGCCGATGTCGTATCCGAGCTCCGGCAACCGCCTGGCAAGCAAGTCCTGCACCCGCTCCGCGCCGCTGTAATGTTCGCCGTTGATCAGGTGCAATACGCGGAATTGCTTGCAAATGCGGTCGCGATGCGTTGCGGAGGCGGGGACCCCGACAGCGGCGGGAGCGGGTTGTGTCGCGAAAGTCATTTTGGTCCCTGAATGCTGAGTTTTTCCGGCGCGAAAAGATAGCTTGCGGCCGCGACCTCCTCGGCCGTGGCGCCTGCGCCCAATCCAGAATTTCCCTTGGATAAGCGCGAGTTTATCGGTTATATTGCGCTCCCCTACCCGATTCGCCCTCCACCATCATCCCGAGGTGACGCGCGTGCGATTTGCGATCCTCCTTGTATTTCTCTCGCTGGTCGCTCTTCGCGGTTCCCCGGCCGTCGCCGCCGACGATCTGTTGCCGCCGAACCGTGAGATCGCGGCGGCGACCGATCACTACATCGACGCCAAGCTGAAGGAAGAGAGCGTCGCTCCCGCGCCCCCCGCGAGCGATGGGGAGTTGATCCGTCGCCTGACCCTGGATCTGGTCGGCCGCATACCCACCGCCGCCGAGGCGAAGGCGTACATCGACTCCAGCGACGCCGGGAAACGGAGCACGCTGATCGAGCGGCTGATGGCGTCCCCCGCCTACGATCGCCGCCAGGCCAGCGAGTTCGACGCCTTCCTGATGTCGGAAAACCGCGACAGCGTGAAGCCCTATCTCCTGGCGGCGATCGAGGAAAACCGCACTTGGGATGCGATCTTCCGCGATTTGCTACTGGCCGACCGGCTGCGGTTCGGCATGGCGGACGATGACCCGCGGAAGAAGGAGCTGGCCGAGGCGGAGGAGTTTCTCCGAGCCCGCGTCTCGGACACCGACCGGCTGGCGAACGACGTGAGCGTGTTGTTCTTCGGGGTGAACGTGAGCTGCGCTCAGTGCCACGACCATCCGTTTGTCTCGAGCTGGACGCAGGACTACTTCTACGGGATGAAATCCTTCTTCGCCCGCACCTTCGAGAACGGCGGCTTCGTGGCGGAGCGCGATTACGGGCTGGTCACGTACAAGACCGCCGCCGGCGAGTCGCGGGGTGCGAAACTGATGTTCCTCACCGGCACGGTCATCGACGAGCCTGCGTCGGAAGAGCCGTCGGATGAGGAAAAGAAGCGGGAGAAGGAGCGGCTCGAGGAGCACAAGAAGAGCAAGACGCCGCTGCCGCCGCCGGCGTATAGCCGTCGCGAGGCCCTCGTGGAGACGGCGCTGGAGTCGGGTCAGAACCGTTACTTCGCCCGGGCGATCGTGAACCGGCTCTTCGCTCGCTTCTACGGCCGGGGCCTGATGACGCCGCTGGACCAGATGCACGACGAGAACTGGGCCAGTCATCCGGAGTTGCTCCAGTGGCTCGCCCGCGATTTCCAGCAGCATGGCTACGATTTGCGGCGATTGATTCGGGGCCTGGTTTCTTCCACGGCCTACGCCCGCAGCAGCCGCTGGGAGGGCGAGGATTGGCCGCGGGAGAACTTGTTTGCGGTGGCGGCGGTTCGGCCGCTCACGCCGATGCAGTACGCCACGTCGCTGCACGTGGCGGCGGCCAACCCGGATGAAACTCCCGACGATTTCCGCGACCAGCATGGTTGCCTCGTGGGGAATCTCTGGGGAGGCGGCCAACCCGGATGAAACTCCCGACGATTTCCGCTCCGAGGAGTTCGAGCGGCGCATCGCGAGCTTCGAGAGCTCGGCTCGGGGAATCGCCGGCGCCCTGGAGCAGCCCGACGCGGATTTTCAGGTGAGCGTCAGCGAGGCGCTCTATTTCAGCAACAATGAGCGGGTGCGAAATGATCTGCTGCGCGACTCGGGAAATTCGCTGATCGCGAAGCTGAAGGCGATTGAAGATAATCAGGAAGCGATCGAAATCGCCTATTGGAACGCCTTCAATCGCGCGCCGCATGAAGAGGAGCTTCACGCCCTCGACGCGTACCTCCGGGAACGGACCGACCGCCGCGACGACGCCCTCCGCCAACTTGTCTGGTCGCTTCTGGCCAGCAGCGAATTGCGATTCAATTATTAAAGGAGCAGTCATGCCGCCCCTTACTCGTCGATCTTTCCTGGCCGCGGCCGGCGCCACGGCTGCCGCGGCCGACATGACGGCGCTCAACGTGCTCAAGTCGCCATTGCTGGCCGGGGAGCTGAAGCGCCAGGAAAAACGCGTCATCCTCCTCTGGCTCGCCGGAGGCGCCAGCCAGCTCGAGACGTGGGACCCCAAGCCGGGCCGGCCGACCGGCGGTCCGTTCCGCGCCATTCCCACCTCGGTGGCCGGCATCCACATCTCGGAGCTGATGCCGAAGATGGCCGAGCGGATGGGAACGACCGCAATCATCCGCTCGCTCAACACCCGCGACGGCTCGCACGGCAGCGGCGCCGAGCTGATGCACCTGGGACGCCGCAATGAGGCCAGCGTCAAGTATCCCGACATGGGCGCCGTGATCGCCCGCGAGCTCGGGCGGGCCGAGAGCCAGGTTCCCGACTACGTCTCGTTCTACACCTCCACCGAAGGACGCGGGAACGCCGTGGGAACGTCCGGCTTTCTCGGCGCCCGGTATCAGCCGATGTTCCTCACCACGAACACAACTCCGGAAAACCTGCGGCGGTTGGAGTCGTTGAGCGACGTGGATCATCACGCCCGGGCCGAGATGCGGCGGCTGCTCAGCCAGCGGTTCGCCCGCGATCGTCGCGGCAGCGCCCTGGCCAGCCACAACGAGGCCTACCAGCGGGTCCGCGGATTGATGGCCAGCGAAAAGCTGTTCGACGTCGAGCAAGAGCCGCAGGCGATGCGCGACAAGTACGGCCCCACCCAGTTCGGAGAGCAGGTGCTGGTCGCCCGGCGGCTCTCGGAGGCGGGCGTCCCCTTCGTCAAAGTCGGCCGCGCCTGGTGGGACAGTCACGGGCAGAATTTCGAGACCCACCTGGAGCTGGTGACCGAGCTGGATCACGTGATGTCCGCGTTGCTGGACGACCTGGCCGAGCGCGGGCTGCTGGAGAACACGCTGGTGGTGACGCTCTCGGAGTTCGGCCGCACGCCAAGGATTAACGCCAGCCTGGGCCGCGATCATTTCGCCAGCGCCTGGAGCGCGACGCTCTCCGGCTGCGGCGTGAAGGTAGGCTCCGTCTATGGTAAGTCCGATGAGGACGGCCAGACCGTGGTGGACGGCGAGATCGGCGCCGGCGAGTTCTTCGCCACCGTCTACCAGGCCCTGGGGATCGACCACCAGAAGGAATACTACCTCGGCGACCGCCCGCTCCCGCTGACTGATCCCGGAACCGAGCCGGTGCGTGAAGTACTGGCGTGAGCGTGTCGTCCGATCGGCTCGACTATTATTTGACTTTCCCCGAAAGCGACTACCGATGGCTTCCATCGATCCGACCAAGATCAAGACAATCAAAGAGATCAGCCGCAAGGAGATTCCCTTCGCGCTTGCGCGGCAGCCGGAGTCGAGCCGGCTCTTTATCGGCGGCTCCGACTTCAAGCTGCTGGAGATCGACCCGCTGGCCGAGAAGCCCGAGCCGCAGGAGATCGGCGGACACGAAAGCTACGTCACCGGTGTCGGGCTTGCCGGCGGCTACGTGATCTCCGGCGGATACGACGGCCGGTTGATGTGGTGGAACGCCCAGACGCGGGAGCACGTGCGAACCGTCGAGGCGCATGCGAAGTGGATTCGCAGCGTGAGAGCATCGGCAGACGGGACGCTGATCGCCAGCGTCGCCGACGACATGGTGGCTCGGCTGTGGGACGCCCAGACCGGCGAGAAAATCCACGAGTTGCGCGGCCATGCGGAGCAAACCCCGCACCACTACCCGTCGATGCTCTACGCCTGCGCCTTCTCGCCCGACAGCCGGCAGTTGGCGACGGCGGACCGCACCGGCCGCGTCGTCGTGTGGGATGCCGAATCCGGCAAAGAATTAACCGCCGTCGAGGCGCCGGAAATGTATACCTGGGACCCGAAGCAACGGCGGCACTCGATCGGCGGCCCGCGCTCGCTGGCGTTCTCGCCCGACGGGAAGTTGCTGGCGGTCGGCGGGATGGGACAGGTCGGCAACATCGACCATCTCGGCGGCCAGGCCCGGCTGGAAGTGTTCGACTGGCAATCCGGCGAGCGGACGCACGAGTTCGCGGTCGGCTCCTTCAAGGGACTTGTGGAGCGGCTCGCCTTTCATCCCGGCGGCGACTGGCTCCTGGGGGCCGGCGGCGACAACGGCGGCTTCTTGATCTTCTTCGATCTCGACAAGAAGAAGATCCTCCACGAGACGAAGGCCCCCATGCACGTCCACGACTTCGCCTTGAGCGAATCGTGCGACACCCTCTTCGCCGTCGGCCACAACCGAATCGTGGTCTGGGAAATGAAAGAATAGCTACGGCCTCGCCGCGGAAAAACGTTTGGTCTGAAGCACCCGAATCCGCCTTTTGCTTTGTCACTGCGCATTGCAGCGTGACGCCCAAGAGTGGAAAATGATAGTAGTTGAACTGGCTGGGGGTGCATTTTGGGATTATACAAGGTAATCCGATGACATCGTGGGTCCTCAACGACGAGACCTCGAAAACGGCGATTGGCGAAGTGCTTGCCTTAGCGATGGGTTCAGGGCTTGAAATTCACGACGATTCCGGACAGGTCGTTGCGAGGATCGTCGTCCACCCAGAGGCGCAACATGCCGACGATGATGCGCTGGTTCAACAAGCAGAGGCTGACATCGATGAACTCCGCCGTCGGCGCAGCGCCGACCGTTCAGACGACGTGACAACGCAGCAACTCTTGGCGAATGCCGCCCGCCGGGAAAGGAAATAATTCCCGTGCCGCAGCACAGCGTCGTTTGGGCCGCCGATGTTCAAAACGACTTCACCGAGCAGTGGCTGATTTCCGATAGTACGCGCCGCCGACTACTTACGGATGCCGCCAACGCAATCGATCGCGAACTTGCCGTCGCGCCAGAGACTCGCGGACGGCCTCTTCCCTCGGAGCCTACGTTGCGAGCTTGGAGGTTGCCTCAGTTCACTCCCCCGGTGAGCGTTGTATTTGAAATTCTCTCCGAGGACCGGACCGTCCGCGTCTTGCGAATCATCATTGCGAACAGTTAGAAACGGGCGTTGACTTGCTCTCGTTGCAACTGGGGCAGTTTCTCGACTGCATCGGCGCCGGCAGACTTTCAGCCGACGTCTGCCGCGAACTCCAGCATTTGGACCTTGGCGCTGCCGCCGTCGTATTTGCCGTCTTTCAGTTGCCGGCCGTTGCCGTTTGCCGCTTGGGAGGTTAACAGCGCCAGGCGCCGGCCGTCCGGATGGAGGCTGAGGGTGCGGCCGTTGGGGAGCTTCGTGCTGGTGTAGAAGGCCTGCTCCTGATCGGGCTTCCAGAACCAGACGTGCCCCTTGCCCGGGAAGGCGCAGGAGGCGCACATAACAAAGCCGGCCGGGTGGAACTGGGCGTCGTAGGCGAAGCCGTCCTGCTCGCCGCCCATGGGCATCTCGCGCACGAGTTTTCCGGACTCCCAGTCGAACACCAGCACGCAAGGCGTTCCGGTGGCGAAGCCGCCGCCGGGTTTCTTTTGGCCCGCGCAGGCGAGGAGCTTCCCTTCCGCGTCGAACGCTAAGTGCCGGGCCCCGCCGCATTCCTGAATGCGGTCGAGCTGGTAGAGGAGGCTGGCGTCCAGCTCCCGCACGCTCTTCCCCTCGGTTACATCCCATTGGCGGACGAGCCCCTTCAGGTCGCCGCTCACAAGCGACTTGCCGTCGGGATGGAAGCAGAGGCTAAAAAGACGCTCCGGCGCCTTCCACTCCTTGTGCAGCTTCCCGTCGGCGGCGTTCCAGATGCGGATCGCCTGATCGTTGCCGCTCGTGGCGACGTGCTGACCGTCGGGGCTGACGGCCAGCGCGCGAATCCAGCCGTCATGCGCCTCGGGCAACCGCCACACAGGCTGCGGCGACTCATCGGCGTACGGCCAGCAGGCAACCTGGCCCCACGAATCGGCAGTGAAGAGTTTCCCGGTCTGCGGAGCGAACGCCATGCACTGCACCCAGCCGTTATGTCCGGTCAGCGGCGAAAGGAGCTTCGGCTCTTCGCCGGAGACGTCCCAGCGCTGGATCGTCGCGTCGTACCCGCAGGCGATTAGGAAACGGCCGCAGGGTGAGTAGCGAGCCTGCCAGAGCTGGCGTTCGTAGGCAAGGTCTTTGCCCGTCGGTTTTGGCTCGTAGCGTTTCTTGAGTTCGTCGGGGGACATCTCAATTTGAAATTTGCGATTGGTAATTTGAAATCTAAATTATGCAATTTCCCAGCCGCCGTGCCTCACGCCAGCACCTCTTCAATCGGCCAACAATCGTCGTGCGCCACCGGGAGCGGTTGGCCGTTGTTGTCGTACTCCATCTTCTCCGGCGGCACGCCCAGAGCTTTGAACCAAGTGTGGAACAGGTGGCCGACGTCGTACTCCTGGCTGTCTACGAACGTGCCGAGTTCATTCGTCTTGCCGACCGTCAGGCCGCGCTTCAGGCCGGCGCCGGCCATCGCTACCGACCACGCCTCGGGCCAATGGTCGCGGCCGACGTGCGAGTTGATCTTCGGCGTGCGGCCGAATTCGCTCATGGCGATCACCAGCACGTTGTCCAGCATCCCGCGATCATGCAGGTCTTCGATCAACGCCGCGAACGGCTTGTCGAACTGAGGAATGAGGCTTTGGCTGGCGTTGAAGTTGTCACCGTGGCTGTCCCAGTGATAGGAGTTGACCTTTACGAACCGCACGCCCGCCTCGATCAATCTTCGAGCCATGAGCATATGGCGGCCCAGGTCGTGCGTCCCGTAACGCTCGCGGTCGCGCTCGGGAACTTGCGATTCGTCAAAGAGGTCCATCCGCTCCATCAGCTTATGGGCCACGTCGTAGACATGGCTGTTGGCGTCGGTCCAGTCGGGACGGCGCTGCGAGGCGTAGCGGCGGTTGAAGAACTTCCGTAGATCGTTGCGGGCCTCGTTCTCCTCGGGCGTGACCGATTCGTTCAAGATCAGGTTCTCGGGCGGCTTGGCGTCTCCCAAGGCGAGAGCCCCGTACTTGGCGCCGAGGAAGCCGGCGTCATCGGCCTTGAAGCCGCCGCTGTACGGCTTGACCCACACATACGGCGGAAGCTTCGCGGAGGTGGGGCCGAGCAGCTTCGCCACCGCCGAACCGAGGTACGGATACACCACGCCGCGGTTCTTCGGATCGCCGCGGTTGATGCGGGCCACGCCGGCCGAGTGACTGTTGTCCTGCGTGTGGACGCTCCGCACGACCGCCAGGTGATGGGCCACTTTGGCGGAGTGCTCCAGCAGCTCGCAGAAGCGGATGCCGGGAACCGAGGTGGCGATATCGCGGAAGGGGCCGCCGTGCTCGGTGTTGGGCTTGGGATCCCAGCTTTCGAGCTGGCTGATGCCGCCGTCGAGCCAGACGAAGACGACCTGCTTCTCGCCGGCAGCGAGTTCTTCCGCGATGGCCGGCTCCAGCAGTCCGCCCAAGGCACCGGCGCCCATTGCCCCGGCGGCCATCGTCCCCAAGAGCCGACGACGCGAGAGACGGTGCTCCCAAGGCCGACAGAGATGAGCATCGTTCATAAGGAGTGTCCTCAGCTCAGTGGTTCACGTAAAACTCCATCGCGGTGACCATGCTCCAGGCGACGTGGGCCAGGGCTTCTTCGCGATTTGCGTTGCCGTCAAGAAACTGCTTCACGGCGGCGCGCTCTTCGCCGCTGGGGCGCCGGGTGAAGATCGAAAGGAACAGCTCGTCGATCGCCTGATCGTCGCCCTTCATCGCCACCAGCCGCTCCGTCAGGTTTCCCGCTTGCGGTTGGAACAGAGCGAGCATCTTCGCGTCGTTCAGTTGGAATAGCGCCCCGGCCACTGTGGCGTTGAAATCCACCTCCGGCTCGCGCGGCTCGTTGGCGAAGGCTTTGACAAAGCGGGACTTGTAGTCCTCCAGCTCCTTGGCGGCCGCCTCGTCTCCGCCGGCGAGCCGCTTGTGATTGCCGGTTGCTTGGAGCGTGCTCCACAGAAGCTGTTCGGCGGAAAGTCGCTTCTCGTTCCCCAGCAAGTAGGAGTTTCGTGGCGGCGGCTCCTGACCTTCCGCGAGCACGCTGCTGCGCTGGTAGGTCTGCGTGAGCGCCAGTTCGCGCAGCAGCCACTTAATATCGAAGGCGTGGGCGGCGAACTCGCCGGCCAGGAGGTCCAGCAGCTCCGGGTGCGAGGGCGGATTCTCGGAATGAAACAGGTCGAGCGGCATGACCAGCCCCTCGCCCATCATCACGAACCACAGCCGATTGACGATGTTCTTGGTGAACAGCTCGTTCTCCGCCGTCGGCAGCTCGTCAGCGA
The DNA here is from genome assembly GCA_019347795.1 of Planctomycetota bacterium. Lineage (GTDB taxonomy): Bacteria > Planctomycetota > Planctomycetia > Pirellulales > Pirellulaceae > JAHWKS01. The sequence continues at coordinate 17,742 of JAHWKS010000008.1, forward strand.
GCGACGGGAGGGCGCCGTAGAGCGGCCCTTTGAGATTCCGCGGCGGGTTCGGCGGGAGCGGCTGCTCCACCACCGCCACCTCTTCGCCGAACGGGATGCGAGGGCCGGTCTCCTGCTGCGCCGGATCGAACACCGAGATGAAACTAAGCTTCTCGCCCGTCCCTTTCTCCATCACCGCGGGGAACTTCAGGTCGGTGCGGATGGCGAGGTTCTTATAAATCGCGAACAGCCCCTGAAAGTCGTGCTGCTTGTAATCGTCGATAAAGAGGTGATTGTGGCACTCGGCGCATTGCAGATCGACTCCCAAAAACAGCCGGCCGACGTCGCGGGTCAGGCCGGGAAAGTCGGTCGGGTTCTGGCCGTAGCTTTCGAGGCGCTTGGTGTAGAAGAACGCGGCCCCGCGGGTCGCCTCGTTTTCGGCGTCGGGGTTGAGGATGGCGGCTGCCATCTCATTCCAGGGCTTGTTCTGCTCGAAGCAGGTCTTGAGGAACGTCCGCCACTCCGGATCGTCGCCGCGCCGCTCCATGAGCATGACGTGGAACAGGTCCTGCATCCGCTCGCGATACGTCGGCGCCGCCAGCAAGGCGTCGATCAATTTCGTCCGCTTGTCGGGAGACGTATCGTCGAGGAACGACTTGGCCTCTTCGGCCGAGGGAATCCTGCCTGCCAAGTCCAGCCACACGCGCCGCACGAACGTCGCATCATCGCAAACCGGCGCCGGCTCGCGACCCTCGAACCTCTCCGCGACCAACTGATCGACGCGAACGTGCAGCGGCCCCTCGGCGGAAACAGGCGCCGCGGTGATGAGAAGCCAAGTCGTCAGAAAAACAAATAC
>JAHWKS010000518.1 GCA_019347795.1 Planctomycetota bacterium
GCCGTCCTCCGAAGAAGCGCCGCGTGTAGGACGGGCGGCCGGTTCTGTCTCCCGCCCCGGACAACTCTTTCCTCCCCAACACGGTTACCTCAAGATGCACATTCGTGGGCGTGGGTTGGAATTGCCCAGTCTGGTCAAGTGCGAGAGCGACACGTTGACGCCCACCTATGGCAAGTTCATCACCGAGCCGTTTGAGCGCGGCTTCGGCACGACGATCGGCAACAGCCTGCGGCGGATTCTGCTCTCCAGCCTGGAAGGCGCCGCGGTGACGCAGATCAAGATTCGCGGCGCCCAGCACGAGTTCACCAACATCCCCGGCGTGCTGGAGGATGTCACCGACATCGTGCTCAACGTCAAGTCGCTGGTGGTGAAGAAGTTCACCGACTCGACCAAGGTGATTATGGTCGAGAAGAACAGCAAAGGCACGGTGACCGGCGCCGACGTGCAGGCCGACTCCGACGTGGAGATCGTCAACAAGGACCACGTGCTGGCCACCCTCACCGAGGACGTGCCGTTCCTGATGGAGATGGTCGTCGAGAACGGTCGCGGCTATGTGCCCGCCACCGAGCACAGCATCGGCGAGCATGAGATCGGCATAATCCCTATCGACGCGGTCTACAGCCCCGTGCGGCGGGCGCATTTCGAGGTCGAGCAGACGCGCGTCGGCCAAAAGACCAACTACGACAAACTGACGTTGGAGATCTGGACCGACGGCTCGATCTCGCCCGAGATGGCCCTGATCGAGGCGGCCAAGATCCTCCGCAAGCACCTCAACCCCTTTGTGCAGTACACGGAGTTGGGGGGCCGCGTGCACTCCATGGGCCGCGGCGGCATGGGAGGCGGCGACCCGGCGCTGGAGCAGAAGCTCAACATGGGCATTCCGCAGTTGAACCTCTCGGTTCGCGCGGCCAACTGCCTGGAGTCGGAGAAGATCCACACGGTTCGGGATCTGGTGCAGAAGTCCGAAGATCAGCTCCTGGAGATCCGCAACTTCGGCGAAACGACGCTCACCGAGGTGACGGAGAAGCTCGCCGACCTGGGGCTGCAATTGGGGATGCGAGTGCCTCCCGCCCCCGTTTCCCGCTGAACCCAAGGCGCTGAACCCAAGGGGTCGGGAGTCTTTTTCGGCCGATGTAGTCGCCATGTCGCCCGATCCATGGCCGAAAAAGACTCCCGACCCCGCGCGGCCCACGCCCCCCGCTCGCCCCAATAGAGATTGACGAAAGTTTTCCGCCATGCGACATCAACGTAAAGGACGCCGCCTCGGCCGCAGCTCCAGCCATCGTCAGGCGATGCTGCGGAACTTGGCCGCCAGCCTGTTCCTCACCGAAGGGGAGTTTGACTCGGAGATCGACGAGAACATCCCTAAGGTCAAAGGCCGGGTCGTGACCACCGTCCCCAAGGCCAAGGAAGCGCGTCGCGTCGTGGAGCGGTGCATCACGATCGCCCGCAAGGTGCTTCCGCACCAGGAGGAGGCCGAGCAATACGGAACCACCGCCCATCGGCATCGGGACGAGGAGGAGTACAAGCGTTGGCGCCAGAGCGAGGACTGGCGGAAGTGGTCGCAGGCGATGGCGCCCGTGGTGGCCGCCCGCCGCCGGGCGATGCAGATTCTCGGCGACAAGGAGGCGGTCCGCATCTTGTTCGACACCGTGGCCCCGCGGTTCGTGGACCGCCCCGGCGGATATACCCGCATCCTGCGGTTGACCAAGCCGCGCTTGGGAGACGCCGGGGAGCGGGCGATCCTGGAGTTCGTCGGCGTTCACGATCGCGAGATTCAGCGGAGCGAGAAGCCCGCCTTCGAGGAGGAGGAAGCGGCGCCCGAGTCGCAGGAGGAGGCCATCGCTCAGCAGGAGGAGCCGCAGGGTGAAGCCACGTCCGAAGAATCCGCCCAGTCCGAATCGAGCGAGCAATCCGAAGCCGGCCAGAAGCCGGCCGAGTAATCGCTCCGCAGATGCCGGAATCCGCGGGCGGGATGCGGTCGCGGCCGGCTTCGATTTCACGCGCCACGTCCGTCTCCTCTGCGAGGATGTGGTCGAGCGGCTGCCCGAGATGCGGCACATCGACATGAGCCGGGTGGCGGTCTGCTTCGCCCAGGCCCGCAAGGCGGTCTCCCACGGCCTCTATGCGACGCTCACCCCCTTACGCTTCGAGGGAGGCGCCCTCGTCGAAGAGCGTCGCCGCCGGAAATACGCCATCCAGCGGGTCTGCGACGAGCACGGCATCGAGATGCTCTACGTGCTCAAGTTCTATCTGCCGCGGTTTTTGGAGACCTCGTTCGAGGAGAAGCTGACCACGGTCTTTCACGAGCTGTGGCACATCAACCCGGAATTCAACGGCGACCTCCGCCGCCATTCCGGGCGGTGCTACGCGCACACGCACTCGCAGAAAGAGTACGACGAGGAGATGGAGCGCCTCTGGCGCCGCTGGCTTAAACTTTCGCCGCCGCCGGCCACTTACGATTTCCTCCGCGGCAACTTCCGCGACCTGCAAGAGCAGCACGGCCGCGTGTATGGCCTGAAGCTTCCTCACCCGAAGTTGCTGCCGGCCGAGTAACGGACATCTCCGCAATAACGCTTCCTCGTTCGTCGGCGCTGCGGAAAACACCACCGGCCATCTGCTCTTTCGGCGGGTTGGATCGCTCGAATTTGCTTGCGATGCCCCTGGACGCGGCGTAGAATAGCGGCCGTCTTCTCAAACTGCTTCGGGTGCGTCTGGCGCCCGACCCAATAAAACCGACGGCCGCCCCACTCTTCTTCGATGTAGCCGCTGGGACGGGGCGAGCCGCCGCCGAAAGCATTTCGCGGACGAGGCGAGGTGTTCCCTGCGAACACCCCGCCGCCCGTGGTGTTGCATAGATCGCGCGGCGTTGTTCGGGGCTGGCGGAGATTCCCTTCGCCGCGCTCACGCTCGTTTCTTCCCTCGCCAGGAGATCCTCGGCAGATGGCTACTGTTCCCTACGACGACGTTACCGACACTCCCGTCCTTGAAGCCGCACGGCCGAAGTTCCAATACCCCGGGATTCCCACTACCTGCGATGGGGCCGAGGCGGTGGTCTGGGTCGAGACCCAGATCAGTCAAGGATCGGGCGCCTATCCGATCACCAGCTCCACCACCATGGCGGGCGGCTTCAACCAGGCCGTCACCAACGGCGTCCCCAACCTGTGGGGCGAGCAGCTCGTGTTCATGGAGCCGGAGAGCGAGCACTCCTCGGCCACCTTCTGCGAAGGCTTCGCCGTGGCGGGGGGCCGGGTGACCAACTTCACCTCCGGGCAGGGCCTCGTGCTGATGAAGGAGGTGCTCTACACCATCTCCGGCAAGCGGCTGCCGGTGGTGTTCAACATCGGCGCCCGGGCCTTGACCAGCCACAGCCTGAATGTTCATGCCGGACATGACGACGTGATGAGCGTGGCCGATTGCGGCTGGGGGATGCTCTTCGCCCGCAACGCACAGGAGGCGGGGGATTTGTGCCTGATCGCCCGGCGGGCGGCGGAAGCCTCGCGGACCCCGTTCTTCAACGTGCAGGACGGCTTCCTCACCACGCACACCGTCGAGAGCGTGCGGCTGATCGAGCCGGAGTTCATGAAGGAGTTCGTCGGCCCCCCCAGCGAGAAGCTGATGAACCTGATGGACCCGGCGAACCCGATGATGTCCGGCGTGGTGCAGAACCAGGACTCGTACATGAAGGGCAAGATCGCCCAGCGCTGGTACTACGAGCAGGTCGAGCCGGTGCTGGTGGAAGCCTTCGATGAGTTCTATCGCAAGACCGGACGCAAGTACGGCTTTGTGGATCCGTACCGCTGCGAGGACGCCGAGTACATCCTCGTGGGCATGGGCTGCTATATGGAGACCGCCCAGGCCACGGTCGATTACCTTCGCGAGCAAGGGATCAAAGCCGGCTGCCTGAACGTCTACTGCTTCCGCCCCTTCCCCTCGCAGACGATCGTCGATGCCCTGAAGCACTGCAAGGCGTTCAGCGTCATTGAGCGGATGGACGACCCGCTTTCCACCACCGGCAACCATCTGACCCGCGAGATTAAAGCCGCCTTCTGCGACGCGATGACCGGCCAGAACGGATTGGAGCCGATCGATTGTATCCCCAAGATTTATCACGGCGCGGCCGGGTTGGGGAGCCGCGACGTTACCCCGGGCGATCTGGCCGCCATCTTCAAAAACATGATGCGCGACGGTCAGGACTTCTTTGTCGTGGGCGTGAAGCACCCCCTGGCGCTGGAGCGGGTGGAAGACCCCGACCTCCGGCCGTGCGGCGCCTTTTCGATGCGCGGCCATTCCGTCGGCGGCTACGGCTCGGTCACCACGAACAAGGTGATCGCCACCATCGCCGGGCAGGTCTTCGGCAAGGACGTGCAGGCGTATCCCAAGTACGGTTCCGAGAAGAAGGGGCTCCCCACGACGTATTACCTGACCATCGCCGACTCGCACATCCACACCCACAGCGAGCTGGAGCGGGTGGAGCTGGTGGTGCTCAACGACACGAACGCCCTCGTGAGCGGGAATCCGCTCAAGGGGATGGTCGACGGCGGCGCCATCTTCATGCAAAGCCCGCTGGCCGACCCCGCCGAGGTCTGGAAGCGGATCCCGCCGTATCACCAGAACTCGATTCGCGAGAAGCATCTGCGGGTGTGCTTCATCGACATGGTGAAGATCGCCCGCGATGTGGCGTCCGAGGCGGACCTGCAGATGCGGATGCAGGGGATCGTGCTCCTGGGCGCCTTCCTCACGCTGACCCCCTACGCCGTGGAAAGCGGCATGACCGACGAAAAGGTCGACGCCGGCGTGGAGAAGGCTCTCCGCAAATACTCCGGCAAACGCGGCGAGCAGGTCGTGCAGGACAACTTGACCTGCGTCAAACGCGGCTACAGCGAGATGCGCGAGATTCCGCAGGAATTGATCCAGGAAACAAACGGCAAACCGAAACCGAG
>JAHWKS010000519.1 GCA_019347795.1 Planctomycetota bacterium
CGTCCCCCCAGACCTCGATCTTCAGATCGCGCGTCGCCGCGGCGTGGAGCACCTTCCGGCAGATGGCGGCGGGCGCCTTCTCGCGGCCCCCTTCCCACGTGCCATGCGGGCCGTAGACGTTGTGAAAGCGAGCCACGCGAGTCGCCAGGCCGAAGTCCTCGCGGAAGTGGCGGCACATCCGCTCCGAAAAGAGCTTCTCCCAGCCGTAGCCGTCCTCGGGCATCGCGGGATAGGCGTCTTCCTCTTTGAGCGGAACCACGTCGGCCGACTTCTGCTTGTCGGCGTTGTAGACGCAGGCGCTGCTGGCGTAGAAGAACCGCTCCACGCCGGCGGTCAGCGATGCCTGCAAGAGGTGCGTGTTGATCAGCACCGACAACATGCACAGGGCCTTGTTGTTCTCAATGAAGCCCATGCCCCCCATGTCGGCCGCGAGGTTGTAGACCCGCCGGGCGCCGCTGCAGGCTTCTTCGCAGTTGTGCTTGAGCTTGAGGTCGGCCACGACGTTTTCGACTTCGTCGAAGACCTGATACCACTCGTCGATCGGCTTGATGTCCGCGGAGCGAACGTTCGTGTGGCCGCGCCGCAGCAGGTCGGCCACGAGATGTCCGCCGATAAAGCCGCCGCCGCCGGCGACAAGGATGAGATCGCTTTTCTTCATGATGAAACTCCCAAGATGTGAAGGCGAAGGATGATGAGATCAGTCGGTCCGCGGACGCCGCAGAAGCTTTCGCCCCAGCGACGCCGCGAGTTTTCCGACAAAAATCGAATTGGTCACCAGGTATCGCCGCCATAAGCGGCGCGGCTCCTGAATCAACCGGTATAGCCATTCCAGCCCGCGGCGCTGCATCCATTCGGGCGCCATCGGCTTCACCCCCGCGTGAAAGTCGAACGCCGCCCCCACGCAAATCTGCACCGCGTCGATTCGCTCGCGATGCTCGAACGCGAACACGTCCTGCTTGGGGCAACCCAGGCCGATGAACACCGCCCGGGCCCCGCTGGCATTGATCCGCTCCACCGCCGCGCGATCTTCCTCCTCGGTCATTGGGCGAAAGGGCGGAGCTTCGGCGCCAGCGATCTTCAGCCCCGGCGCCAGGCATTGAAGATTCGCCGTCAGCCGCTCCAGCACCTCGTCCGTGCCGCCGTAGAGATAGATGGACACGCCTTCCTCCGCCGCTTTTCGACAGAGGCGGAGCATCAGCTCGGGACCGTACACGCGGTCGCTCAGTCGCGCGCGGTGCAGCAGGTTGAGCGCCCAGCGGACCGGCTGGCCGTCGGGGGTAATCATCGCGAACTCGTTGGCCATCTCTCGCAATCGGCGATCGCCGCTGAGGGTGACCACCGCATGCACCGCATGACACGACACGATGGCGGATTCGCCACGCTGCGCGGCGCCGAGAATCGCGGCGACGGCGGCGTCGTACGTGGTGGGCGTCACGCCCATGCCAAACAAATCGACCTTCCTCGGCCAGGCGATCGTCGGTGTCGCGGTCATGAGTGCGTCTCCACCAGGGCCGGGGCGTCGTCGCCGACAGATTGCAATCCATCCTGCGGCGCGCCGGCTCGTTCGTAAATGGCGATTAGTTGCCGGTAATTCGCCTCGGCCGTGTACTTGCTCTCGAACTGGCTGCGGCATTCCCGGCGCATCTGCTGCAACCGGTCTTCGTCGCTATCCAGCTCCATCACTTTTGCGGCTAAGTCGGCGGCATTGCCGGGCTCAAAACACATTCCGGTGCGGCCTTCTTCCACCAGTTCCCGCATCGCCCCCAGCCGGGAGACGAGGGCCGGCGTCCCTTTGGCGAAGCCCTCCACCACGGTTCGGCCGAACGTCTCGTACCAGATCGACGGCATCACCAGGAGCCGGGCGCCGCCGACGATATCGAGCACTTCCGGCAGCGGGCGCCGGCCGAGCGCCTCGATGCGCGGATTGCGGCGGGCGGCGTTCTCGACTTCACTTCGCCGCGGACCGTCGCCGACGATCTTGAGGCGGAGCGGACTGGTGATCTTCGACCACGCCTCCAGCAGCACGCCGATCCCCTTCTCCGGCGACAACCGGCCGACGAACGCGACGTAGCCGCCGCCGCCGTCTCCGGGACCGTCGTCGGGATGGACGAAATTCGGCTTGGCGACGATCTTCTCCGCCGGCATTCCCGCCGCGATGAACTTCTCACGGGCGAATCTCGATACGGCGACGTACAGGTTGATCCTCCGGCGCCAAGTCCCCAACATTCCATGAATGCTCTGCGTCGCTGCGACCACCGCCGACGCGGCGCGGCTGTCGCGATAGCAGCCATGCATCACGCCCCGCCACGCAACCGCTCGGCCGACGCACGCCTCACACGGCGCCCCGTCGCGAAGCAGAAAGCCATTGACGCAGTGCAAGCGAAAATTGTGCAGCGACTGCACCACCGGCACGCCCTCCGCCCGCGCCGCGTAGTAGACCGCCGGCGAGATGAGGGGAAAGACATTGGTGCAGTGCATCACGTCGGGCCGCCGGCGGCACAGCAGATCCCGGACTTCCCGATAGGCCGCTCGGCTCCACACTGCGCCCAATCCGGTGCGAACGCTCGCCTTGGCGCCGATCTCGTCGTTGTGCCGCGTGTACGCGATCACGTCGTGACCGTGGGATTCGAGCAGCCAACGCTCGTCCTGAAACACCTGGTCTTCGCCGCCCGGCTGTTGATAGTGGTTGTGGCAAAGGAGAATCTTCATGGCTCTATTGCCCCTCCCATGCCAGGCGCCGCCCACGACGAGGCGCAATGACCGACGCCGCCCGCGAACCGCCTGCCGCCGCGGTTTCGCGCGCCGTGACCAAGAGCCCGGCGCCCATCCCCACGCACGTGAAGAACACGACCGACTCCGGCTGCAGCGGGCCGAGGTACGACTCGTTGCCGAAACCCCAAACCAAGCACCATCCCAGTACCGCGGCCAGCAGGATGGCGATTTTCGGCGGCGCCTTTCCGGTCGTCGCTGCAATTAAAACGCCGCCGTAGATGCGAACCAGGCCGGCGATCAAAAGCGTCAGTCCCACCATGCCGGTGCTGACCAGCGCCTGCAGCCATACGTTGTGAGCGGTCCAGTTGCCCCAGGCGTACCAGACGTAGACCTCGCCGGTTTCGGAACAGGTGAAGTAGCCGTGGCCGATCCAGGGGGAGCGGAGGAACGACTCCCACATCACCTGCCACATCTCGGCCCGGCCGGAGAGCATCGTTAATTCCTGCGCCGATTGCCCGCGTGCGGCGTACATTGCCACTCCGGCGACGGCGTCGGAGACAAGGGACAAGCCGGCGTCGAATCCCAAGTACAGCGCGCCGGCCGCGCCGACCGCCGCCATCGAGAACGACCGCCATCCCCGCGGGCCGAAGATGAGAAACAAAGCCAGCGTCGTCGGGACCAGCCCCGCCACGGAGAGCCGGTTGTTCGCCAGGACCAGCACGACGCCATGCACCGCCAGCCCCGGAAGCAAGACCACCCGGCTCCATCGCCATCCGCCGGCGAGTCTCGATCCGACGAGGAGCAACACGGCGAGCGCGGCTGCGGCGGAGGAGTTCGTCGAATGGGCCACGCCGAACGCATCCCGCGACAGCGCCGCCGACGCGGGGACCGCTAGTCGCAGCGCCAACAGGGCGGCGCTGCAGACCAGCAAGCCGACCGAGAGCCCGCACAGCACTCGCGACGCATCCTGCTCGTCGCGGCAGCCAATGGCCACGGCGCCCGCCATCAGCATCAAAACGCCCAGGCTGAAGGCCTGCCCGAGCGTTACGCTCAGAAGCGGGGTCCACAGCGCCGATAAAACCGCCCATGCCAGGAAGCAGATCCACGGCGCCATCACGCGGAGCGCCTCTCGAAAGCGGGGACTTCGCCATGTCGCCATCACCGCCGTCCCCAACATTCCGCACACGCACAGGCGTAGCACTAGTTTGGTGATCGCCGCCGGGTCATGCTCCACCGGAACTTCCTGCACGTCGCGCCCGGGCGGGGAATAAGTCGCCAGCATCAGGAGCCAGCCGCACACGAGCGGCATCCACACGAAACGGCGCCCCGGCCGGCTGCCGGCGTCGCAAGGTGGGATGGTCAGTGTGGTCGGCATGAAATCGATATCGAAATGTATGACGAAACGAGCGGGATTGGCCGTTGCACCTTACACGCCGCGGCGACGGAGCACGAAGGCGACGGTCTGCAGGATCAGCTTCAGGTCGGTCCAGAGCGAACGCTCCCGGATGTACCGGAGGTCCATCCGCACCCAGTCGTCGAAGGAGATCTTCGTTCGGCGGTCCTTCACCTGCCAAAAGCACGTCAGGCCCGGCGTGACGTCGGAGCGCCGCCGCTGCCATCCCCGGCACCGCTCGGCTTCGGTCACCGGCAGCGGGCGCGGCCCGACCAGCGACATCTGCCCCAGCAGCACGTTCCAGAGCTGCGGCAATTCATCCAGGCTTGTCCCCCGCAGGACTCGTCCGACGCGCGTCACCCGGGGGTCATGCTCGATCTTGAACGCCGGCCCGTCCTGCTCATTGAGCGACATCAGCTCCTGCTTCCGCTGCTCGGCGTCGGCCAGCATCGAGCGGAATTTGTAGATGGTGAACGATCGTCCCAGCCGACCGCTGCGTTGCTGCGCGAAAAGCACGGGACCGGCGGAGTCGAGCTTGACCAGCACGGCCGCGGCGGCGAACAGCGGCGCGGTGAGGAGCAACCCCAGCCCGGCGCCGGCGACGTCGAGGAGCCGCTTCCACAGCGGAGACGGCGCTTCGAAGCAAGGCTCCAGCGGCCGCGGCGAGCCGGGCGAATCCTCGTCGATGGAGTCGCGGCCCGCCGCGATCGTCGGCGTAGTGGGATAGTGATGGAGCGTGTAGCGAACGGGCAACCCTGCGGTCTGGCACGTCCGGCTCGCCAGCCGTTGAGCGGCGGCGATGCGGCCATCGACCAGTACGACCCAGATCGCGCCGCC
>JAHWKS010000520.1 GCA_019347795.1 Planctomycetota bacterium
ACTCGACGGCGATCTCCAGGTTGGCCGGCCGGGCGTACCAGTCGTGAATCAACTGGTGGGCGCCGCCGTAGATGTTGCGGCTGGTGATCAGCACGTCGTCGCGCCCTAAGAGGTGCGAAAGCGTCGCGTCGATCGCCGCCATCCCGCTGTTGAAGTTCCAGGCGAAATACTCGCGCGAGTACGGTCCCGCCTCCAGGTCCACCACGTAGTTCGCCAGCGAGACCGACGTGGGATTCAAGAGCCGCGAGTAAATCTCCAAGAGCAGCTCCTTACCCTGGAACGCATCGGCGATCCACTCGGCGCAGGCGTAAATGTACGTGGCGGTGCGGGCGATGACCGGCGTGGCCGAGAAGATCGCGGTGACGTTGTCGAACACCGCATACGGCCCCTTGGCCGACTTGGTCGTATCGCTGAACCCCAGCTCCTGGTAGGTGCGGCGGAACGGGTTCTGCACCGTATCCAGCAGCTTCGCCAACTGGAACGAGAGAAACTTCTTCGCGTTGAAGGCCGCAATCCGGTCGCGGTGGGGGAGCGAGGCGATCGACTCCATCGTCACCCGCCACAGCGTCTCCACATCCGCCTGGCAGGCATACAACCGCCGCGAGACGTTCGCCAAGGCCTGCCCCATCTCACTCTCCGGCTCTACGCCGAAGTGCCGAAGCTGCTCCTCAACCAACTCCTCGGGCGACGTCGCCTGCGTCGAATGCCGCCGCGGCGAAAGCTTCCGCATCGCCTCAAGGGAAGTATCGCGGTCCATCCTGCGCACACCCTGTTGGAGTCCAGCCTTCAGGCTGTAATTGATCTAAGACACGTGAATGCGTGGACTCCGACATTCTATACGACGCCGTCCCAGTGATGCTTCAATGCCCGTCGAACCCTGCGGCCGATATTGTTGTGAGTCACGGCGCCAGGGATACTAGCTAGAAGTCGTCGGCAATCCCTTCCACTCCCGCTCAGGTTGGTTCCAGTCATGTCCTTCACGGCCGTATTCGTCAAAGTTCCCGAAGGATACGTTGCCTTCGTGGAAGAGATTCCGGGCGCCAATACGCAGGGCGCGACGCTGGAGGAGGCGCGCGAGAACCTAAAGGAAGCGGTCGCACTGGTGCTGGAAGCGAACCGGGAGTTGGCCGAGCGGACCCTCGCCGGCCAGTCTGTGACGAAAGAGCCGTTCGCGCTTTCTCAGCCGTGAAACGTCACGATCTCATCCGCCATCTCGAGACGCAGGGTTGCCAGTTGCTGCGCGAGGGCGGAAAACACAGCATTTAGTACAACCCCGCGAAAAACCGCACGACGGCAGTCCCAAGGCATCCGAAATCGATGAATTCCTGGTTGGAAAGATCTGCCGCGATCTAGGCATTCCCTCTCCATAAGCGGTCATGAATTCCAAGAAACGCTAAAGCGTGGACTTCAACATCCTACACGGCCGCGATGGCGCCGCGGGTGACGAAGAGCATTCTGGCGGCGATGTGGGCGGGGGGGAGGCGGAGCATCTTGGCCAGCGCGCGGCGGTAGGCGTCTAGTTGGGGCTGGTAGAACTTGATGCGGTCGTCGAGAGCCTTCTTGTTGCGCAGAACGTCGGTCTTGAAGTCGATCAGGTCGGCGGCGATGAGCTGGTCGGCGTCGTAGATTTGAACGACGCGGTCGATGTGGCCCATGAGGATCATCTCGCCTTCGCGGACGGCGATCCGTTGCTCGCGATCCACCGCCAGGCGAAGCTTGCCGCCTTGCATCCGCTGCAGCACTTCCCTGGGAAGAGCGAGATTCTCGCGCGACTTGAGATATTGCTCGCGTGAAAGGGCCGCGGCGGTTTCGGGCTGCTGGAGCATCTGGCGGAATTCGGAGATGAGCGGATCCAGGTCGATCGGCGTCTTCGCCGTCTGGCGGCCGATGCGGCGGAGGGCGGCGTCGTCGGGAATCCCAGACTCGGGGGAGCGCGGGTCGAGCCATTCGATCGCCTCGAACCAGGCGTGCATCACCAGCCCGCGCTGAATGGCGGTCATGTCCTCGCGCCCCAGCACGTCGGTGAGCTTGATGCAGCGGCCCCCTTCCAGTTGCGATGGGGCGGAGCGCTCCAGCCGACGACGACGCTGATCGGTTCGCTTGAGCGCGACGTGCGTCGGCGCCGGCGGGAGCTCCGGAGGCGCCGGCGCCTTCGCCGCTTCGGCCGCCTTGAGCGCCAGCGCCTGCTCGTGCCAGTTCGGATCGCCGCAGGCATAGGCGGTCGAGTCCGGCGAAAGCGGCGCTCCGTCGGTCAGGGCCGATCGTAACAGTCCCGCATACGTCTTACACGGTTTCCGAGAGCCGGCGGCCGAGGGACGCACCATCATGTGCAACGCGTGAGCCGCCCGCGTCAACGCCACGTAGAGGACGCAAAGCGACTCGCGGGCCGTCTGTGTCGCGGCGGCCTGGAACATCTCCTGGAAGTCCGGCGGCATCAAGTCCTGAATATTCTTGTTCGTGTATCGGCAGACGCGATTCACCGGGCCGGTCGGTTCGTCCCGGCCGACGACGAACCACCCCGGCTGCCCCACGAGCGGAGCATCCAGTTCGGGGAGCACGACCATGTCGAACTCCAGGCCCTTCGCCTGGTGCACCGTCATCACGCGGACGTCGGCCGAGGTCGGATCAGAGACCTTTTGATGTTCAGCGAAGTCGATGAAATCCCGCGTGCGGAGCGACGACTGCGTCTGCCACTGGTACGCCAGCTCCACCAGTTGCTGCAGCCGGCTTTGATCGCGCTCGGAGCAGGCCGGGGCGAGCGCCCGGGCCACGTCGTAAACCGTGGGGCCGTAGCCCCGCTCCATCAGCCGGCGCCGCACCGTTTGTGAAAGCGCGGCGACTTCCTTTTCATCCCGCCAGTCGTCCAGGTTGAACTCGCCCAGCGAAGGTGAATGAGCGACGTGGAAGCGAGCGATCTTGTCGCCCGGATGATCGGCCAAGCGCAACAGCGCCAGCACCGTCTCGACCGCGGCCGAATCGGTCACCGGATTGCCCCCTTCCTCGCTCGCGTGCAGGCCCAGCTCCCGCAAGAGAAAGATCATTCTCCCGACGCAGGCGTTGCGACGGACGAGCACGCCGACGGAAAGGCCCGGCGCCTGCTGAACAAGCTCCGCAACCCGACGGGCGCACCAGGCGTAGTGCACGTCTTCCTCGCGGTCATCTTCTTCCGCCGCGGGCGAGACTTCCAGCGTGACGTAGCCCGGCAGCTTTTCCTTGGCGGTGGTGTGCGGCTCGAACTGCTCGCTCCAGGCCCGCACCGCCGGCTCGTAGTGCTCCAGGTTCGGGTGCTCGGTTATGCGGGTGAAGACGCGGTTCACCGTTTCGATCACCGCTGGCGAGGAGCGAAAGCTGCGGTTGAGCGAATTCGTGCCGAGCCGCTCCAGTTCGGCCCCCAGGGCATCGAAGAGCTCCGCCACGCCGCCGCGCCAGCCGTAGATGGCCTGCTTCACGTCTCCCACGCAGAAGAAGGAGCCGCCGGGTCCGCCCGCCGCCGCCCGTTGGGCAAAGGGGCGCAGAACGGTCCATTGGCTGAGGGCGGTGTCCTGGAACTCGTCCAAGAGCAGGTGCGAGACGGCGCCGTCGAGGCGGAACGACACTCGCTCTTCGTCCCCCAGCATCGCCGCGTCGGCCAGCCGCCGCGTGATGTCCTCGAACCGCAGCGCCCGCCGCTCCTGCTTGAGCCGCTGATACTCGACGTGAAACTTCTTGAGCACCTTGTACGCCGCCTCGGTCTGGTTGGCGACGTGCCCCACCAGCGTCGCCCGGGCGTGGTGCAGGAGAGCCATGTACTCCTTAATCGCGCAGTCGGGGATCGGCTTGCTGTAGTAGGTGGTTTCGCCGGCGGCGATTTTCGCGGCGGGGCCGGCGTTGATGAAGCCCTCCCAGTCGTTCGCCTCAACCGAAGCGAGATTCCGGTCGCAGCCCTGACGGAGCCGCTTGTCCGCGAACTCCATTGTGCGGAGCGTCTCGATCGCCTGCGACAGCCGCTCATCGGTGACGTGGCGATAGCGGGGCACGGAAGTCCACGCTTCCGGCACAGTTTCGCAGAACACGTGGTACACCTCGTTCACCGTGTCGCGAAGCAGATCGCCGACGCCGCGCTTGGCTTCCCCCTTGGTCAAGAGGTGCATCAGCGTGAGCACGTCGCTCGCGGAGTCCTGCGAGATGACGGCCTGAATCGCCTCCGCCCGCATCTGCGCGTCTTGCAGCTCATCGACAATCCGCCATCCCGGCGGCAGGCCCAACTCCAGGGCGAAGCTGGAGGCGATCTTCGCGAAGAACGCATCGAGCGTGCTGACCCGCAGGCGGTGCAGATTACGCGCGGCGCCGGCGAGAATCCGGCGGCAGCGGGTCCGCGTCAGCTCGGGATCGCGAAGATGCTCGCCGAGCTGCGTGCAGCTTTCCGCGTCCAGGGCTGCGTCGGCCAGCCGCACGAGGATGCGGTCCAGAATCTCCCCGGCGGCCTTGCGGGTGAAGGTGGCGGCAAGAACCTGGTCGAGCGGGACGTCGTTGTCCAGCAGCTCGAGGAAACGGTTGGAAAGCTGAAACGTCTTCCCCGTCCCCGCCGAGGCGCGAATCACGATGTTGGGATAGCGAGCGATCATGGAAATGCGGAATGCGGAGTGCGGAATGCGGAATCGGAATGAGAGTCGGAACGGGCCAATTCCGCATTCCGCATTCCCCATTCCGCATTCCCAAACGTTCGGTCCTGGCAGATGCCGGCGAAGTCGTCGGAGAAGGGGGGCGGCTCAACCGCCGGCGGCCAGAACTCCTGGCGACGCACCCGCCGCGCGACTTCGCGGGCGGTCTCCAAGGCGTCCTGCAACTGTGTTTCGCTCCACTCGGCCTCCGCCAGTCCGATGTTGCCCACGTCCTTGGGGACCAGGAGGTAGCCCAGACGCCCTTTACCATCGACTCCGAGGAACTTCGCCAGCTCGCG
>JAHWKS010000521.1 GCA_019347795.1 Planctomycetota bacterium
GTCAGGGGTCAGGGGTCAGGGGTCAGGAGTCAGGGGTCAGGAGTCAGGGGTCAGGAGTCAGGAAGGGAAATTCCAAGCCGCGGGCTTGCCCCGCGTAGTTGACGTCGTTGTCAGGATCAGTGTGACTGAACCAGGTTTCCCCGACCCGCCAATGCTCGCACCAACTGCAGGATCTCGATGATCTGCGGGAGGTACGAAAGCAGCTTCGTCCAATCGATCCGTCGGGCGGCGAGGGCGGCGGCGACCGGCGACGACGGCTGCGTTTCGATCGCCAGCGCGCCGGGCGGTTGGAGCAGCTTCCCCCCGATCCAGGTCCGCAGCGTGGGGTCGTCGCGGATCGCCTCCAAGAGATCGAGCAGTTCATCATCGACGCGCGTCGCCGTCTGCAGCGAAACCCGCCGCGCCACATCAAGAGCCAGGTCAAGAAGCGTCAGAAGATTCATGGGAATGCGAAATGGGGAATGCGGAATGCGGAATAAAAATCACGAAACCACGATTGACAATAGCCGGCGACCAACGCGTCGCCGGAGGTTCGCACCGGCGCGAGAATTGGCGAATAGCGAGTAGCGAGTAGCGAGTAGCGAGTGGGGAGCATTCTCATTCCATTCGCCATTCGCCATTCGCCACTCCCCACTCCCCATTCGCCCTTCATTCCGCGTCGTAGAACCGCAGCGAGAGCTCGACCGGCAAGAGCGAGCCGTCGCGGGTGGACTTGGCCACGCGGGTGTAGGCCTGGAACCCGAACAGGTCCAGAAGCGCGTCCAGGTGCAGGGTCCCCAGGACGCAGTAATCGTTCGAGGAGTTCTCGTCGTCCTCGTCGCCGGGCTCGTCGCCTTTGGCGAAGAGAACCAGCTCGTCGTCATAGAAGTCGCGCCACAGGAGGACGCACGTGGAGTGAGACATGGCCGTACACAGGGAGCAGGAGGAAGGAAAGCCGCGCGGGGGGCGACGAGGAGGCGCCGCCTCGCCGCGCGGGAGCGGCGAGCCAGAGCAGCCCGCCGCGGACAAGAGCACGCCCCTATTATACTGTACGGGTGTTCAATATGTCAAGACTTCGTCACGATCTCGGTTGACTCCAAGGGCGATCTAAATTAGACTTGGACGCGGGCTTGGTTCCGTAGCCGTTCCGGCGGAAGCATTTACGACGAGAGGAGATGCTGTAAATGGCCGTGAAAAAAAGTTCCAAAAAATTTTCCAGGACACCGGCGCGGCGCGAAAATAAGGCCCGCAAAGCCCCTCGCACCCCCGACGACATCCGTGCTTATCTCAGCCGCATCGATCAAATCCGCGGAACCCTCGCGGCGCAAGTGCAAGCCATGGAGCAACTTGGGATCGAGAAGATCGAGATCGACGGCGTCAACAAAGTGACCCGCGGCCTGGACCTGGTGGCCCACTTCGCCCTGATCCTCGAGCACGAGATCAAGAAAGCCCAACTCACAAGCTGGGAGAGCTGATCGATCTCTCGCGGGCGAAGCGACCGCGCCGGCCGGCTACAATGAAAGCCGACCTGGCGCGAAAGGTGTGGGATGCACGATCCGCAATCGGAGCCGATTTCTTTGCGTCCGCCGGCGCTGCCGGCGTGGGCGATGTCGCTGGTGCTGCACGCGGTGCTGCTCGTGGCGCTGGCGCTGTTGCTGCGAACCGCGCCGCCCCCTGCCGCGGAGCCGGACAGGAGCGTGGGAATCGTGCTGGCCCGCCGCGATGCGCAGGACGAGCGATCGTATTTCGACGAGGCGGCGACCGAAGCCGCGGACGATTCTCCGTCGGCCGCAGCTTCCTCCTCCGCCGCAGCCGCCCTTCCTGATGCGGCTCAGGCCCCGCCGCTGGACGCGGCGCTGGCGCTGCCGGCGGCGGATGACTCGTTTCTTGCGAGCGACGGCGCCTTGCCCGACGTGACGCTTTCGGGCAAAGGCCGCGGCCGATTCTACGACGGCGAAGGCGAGGAGGACATCATCGCCGAAGACCTCGCCCGTCAGAAGGCCCGCGGCGGACCGAGCGGACCGCCGACGGAGGTCTCCATCTTCGACTCGGCGCCGATCGCCGGCCGATCATTCGTCTTCGTCCTCGACCGCTCCCAAAGCATGGGAGACGCGGGCCTAGGCGTGCTGCGGGCGGCCGAAGGAGAGTTGGAGCACGCCCTCGCCTCGCTCAAGGCGAACCATCAGTTCCAAATCATCGCCTACAACAAGACGCCCATCGCGTTTCATCCCGGCGGAATGGCTAGGGCCGATGGCGCCGGCAAAGACCGCGCGGTCGCCTTCGTCCGCGATCTCGCGGCGCTGGGGGGGACGGGGCACTACTTGGCGATCTCTTCGGCGATGCGGCTCCGGCCGGATGTGATCTTCCTCTTGACCGACGGCGGCGATCCGCGTTTGACCACCCCGCAGATCGAGCAGCTCGCCCGCCGCGCGGCGCCGGTCACGAAGATCGTGTGCCTCCAGTTCGGCTTCGGCCCCGCCCCCGACAACAGCGACGCCCTGCGCATCCTCGCCGAACGCACCGGCGGAAGCTACAGCTATATAGATATGTCGAGAAAATGAAGCGTCTGGAGCGCCCAGAGACGTGGGAACACTAATCAGCACTAATTTTCACTAATGAGAAATGAAATTAAATTAGCGTTCGATTAGCGAAGATTAGTGTTCCTTGTCTCTCTTGTGAAAACCGAACGCAGGAGACGCAAGGGGCGCAAATGTTTCGATTGCGACTCTTGCGTCTTTCGCGCCGTTTGCGTTTTCTTTCCTCTGGGTCAACGTGTGTGTGAATGATCCGCATGCTTTGTTTGCGAAACGGCTTGATCTGGGGGATTCTGGCGGCGGTTGTCGTGGGCGGCGGTGGTGTGTCCGCGGAGGCGGCAGAGCCGAATGCGGCCGACCGGGCTATTGCGTTTCTCTCCAGGGAGGTTCCGCAGTGGCCGGTGGAGAACCGCTGCTTCTCTTGTCATAACAACGGCGATGGGGCGCGGGCGCTCTATGCGGCGGTTCGGGCGGGGCGGGATGTTGATCCGCAGGTGCTGGAGGCGACCACCGCGTTTCTGCGGCGGCCGGGGCGGTGGGAGCACAATGGCGGCGAGGGGAAGTTTAGCGATAAGAAGCTGGCGGCGATTCAATTCAGCGCCGCGCTGTTGGATGCGCTGCGGACGGACGCCGCGCTTGACCGTTCGCCGCTCAAAGACGCCGCGGCGATCGTGGCGGGGTATCAGGAGGATGACGGCTCGTGGGTGATTGACGCCCAAGGCGCACTCGGCTCGCCGGTCACGTACGGGCAATTTTTGGCGACGGCTACCGCGCTGCGAGTTCTGAAAGCGGCCGAAGATTCCCGGCATCGCGGCGCCGTCGAGAAGGCGGAAGCCTGGCTCCGCACGCAGCGGCCGACTTCCGTGCTCGACGCCGCCGCGACGATCTTGGGCCTCGCCGGCGCGGATGATCGCGCGGCCCTCGAGCAGCGCCGACGCTCGATCGCGCTGCTTCGCGATTCCCAAGGCGAGTCCGGCGGCTGGGGACCCTATCGTCCTTCGCCTCCCGAGCCGTTCGACACGGCGATCGCCCTGCTCGCCCTCGCGCCGCATCGCGACGATCCGGAAATCGCCGCCGCCATCAACCGCGGCCGAAGCTACTTCATCCAAACGCAACTGCCCGACGGAAGCTGGCCGGAAACAACCCGCCCGGCCCGCGCCGTCAGCTACGCCCAACGCCTCTCCACCACCGCCTGGGCCACGCAGGCCTTGCTGGCGACGGAGGAGCCGAAGTAGTAGTAGACATCATTTGCCTCGATTGCGCGGAGGCGCCATAATCCTGGTTGCAGCCGCGTTTTACAGCGAATCCAATCTCCCGGCCGAATTTCACTTGGGCCGACCGGGAGCCGTTTTCGACAGGTCTGTCGAAACATAGTTCGACCACCGGAGGTCATCGCGTGGGGCGAGCGGACAAAATCGAAGCGGAGTTCCCGCCAGGGATCAGGATGCCCCAGGAGTTGCGTCGCCTGTGCGACTTCCTCGACCGCACCGATTATCCTATCAGCGGCTCCATGCGACTGCGGCCGGAAGGAGAAGGGCTCAAGGCATGGTTCGGTGACGGCAGCGACGCATGGCGCCAACTCGCTGGGTTCGGGTCCGGCCCGGACGGCTCGACGTTGGCACTGTGGCTGTACGCTGGGACGGACACATCCACTGCTCCAGTGGTGCATCTCGGCTCCGAAGGTGACCATTTGATGGTGATTGCGGACAACTTCCGCGATTTTCTTGCATTGTTCGGAATCGGGTACGGAGAGCTAGGGTTCGACGACCTGAGCAAACCTCCCGCGGAGCCGGAGACCGCAGCACGGCTGCGCGAGTGGCTCGCGGCAGAGTTCGGCATTAGCTGCGCGGCGACTGGCATAGAGTTGGTTCAGCATGCTCAGGCATGCCACCCGGATTTCGCCCAGTGGGTTCGTGCCGCGGAAGAACGGACGATTACGCGGGGCGAACCAGAGGCCGAAGATCTGCGGCAGCGCGTACACCGAATCGCGGAGGACATGATTCGCGATGGGCGATCCAGAGTCTACACGCTTTCGTCGCCGTGGTGGTCGATGGATTTCAAAATCGAACGAGACGGCGCCGATCTATCGATCAGCTACTTGGACTTCGGAGAATGGTATTCGGTCCCGCCGAAGTACAAACTCTTGGAAGAGGCTGCGGCCTTGCTCAAATTCGTCAAGAACAAGGAGCGGCGGCAATACGAGCTTTCGACGTGCACTGCGGGCATCGTTTCCGTTGGCCCGAATAAGGAGTTGGTTCTCGTCCCTCCAGAGGGTGATGCGAGTTGAGTTGTCTGTCAGCGAAGGCTCTCTTTTCCGCTTGAGTTCGGCGATCAGGGGTTTCGTTTCTCGGACGATAACGTCGTCGGGAAGCCCACGGATGGCAAAGCCGACCCACGGATGGAAAACGACCATCGCGGAATGCGA
>JAHWKS010000522.1 GCA_019347795.1 Planctomycetota bacterium
GCTTCACCTGGAGTTCGCCACGCCCGAGGAGGTGAAGGGCAAGGGGCAGGGCCGCGGCAACAGCGGCGTCTACTTGATGGACCGCTACGAGGTGCAAATCCTCGACTCGTACGAGAACGCCACCTACTACGACGGCCAATGCGGCGCCATCTACAAGCAGCAACCCCCGATGGTCAACGCCTCCCGCAAGCCCGGCGAGTGGCAGATGTACGACATCCTCTTCACCGCGCCGCGGTTCAGCGAGGAGGGGGAAGTCGAGCAGCCGGCGTACGTCACCGTGCTGCACAACGGCGTGGTGATCCACAATCATTTCGAGATTCAAGGCTCGACTTCCTACACCGAGCCGCCCAAGTATCACCAGCATCCCGAAAAGGCGCCGTTCTCCATCCAGTTCCACGGCAACCCGGTCCGCTTCCGCAACATCTGGGTACGCGAGAGCATCCAGCCCCTCGTGGGGGAGAAGCCGGAGGAGAAAACCGGTCAAGACCGACCGGAGGAGAAAGAGTCGGAGACGTCGGCGCGAGAACTCTCCGGTCCGTTGTCGCAGTACGTGGCGAAGGAGGATGCTTCCTATCGCTGGACGGAGCACCGGCAGGGACAGGTCGGCGCCACCGCGTACGTCGAACTGCGGCTCGTGTCGCAGACGTGGCGCGGCGTCCCCTGGAAGCATCAGTTGTTCCTGCTGAAGCCGTCCACCGTCGCCGACGACGCCCATCACGGCCTCTTATTCATCGGCGGCGGACGCTGGCGGCCGGAGCTGGACGATCCGGACCACGAGCAGCGTCTTCCCAGCGAGGCGCCGCTGTTGGCGGCGGTGGCGGAGCAGCTTCGCTCGCCGGTCGCCATCTTGCTGCAGGTCCCGCATCAGCCGATCCTCGGCGGCCGATATGAGGACGACGCCATCGCCCACACCTTCGAGCAGTTCCTCCGCACCGGCGAGCAGGACTGGCCGCTCCTTCTGCCGATGGTCAAGAGCGCGGTGCGGGCGATGGACGCCGCCGAGGAGTATGCGAAGGAGAAGTGGTCGCTCGACGTGAAGTCATTCACCGTGACCGGCGCCTCGAAGCGCGGCTGGACCACGTGGCTCACCGGCGCCGTGGACCGCCGCGCGACGGCCATCGCGCCGATGGTCATCGACATGCTCAACATGGGTCCGCAGATGAAGCACCAGGTCGCCTCCTTCGGCGCATATTCGCAGGAGATTGAGGACTACACGCAGCGAGGCTTGCAGAAGCACCTGGCGTCCGAAGACGGGCAGGCCCTGGTGCGGATCGTCGATCCGTACGCCTACCGCCGCATCCTGACGCAGCCGAAGCTGTTGCTCCTGGGCACGAACGACCGCTACTGGCCGCTCGACGCGGCGAACCTGTACTGGGACGGCCTGGAGGGGGAGAAGCACGTGCTCTACATCCCTAACAACGGCCACGGGCTGCGCGACTACCCAAGGATCATCGGCGCCCTGACCGCGCTCCACCGGCAGGCGGCCGGCGGCGAAGCGCTTCCCAAGCTGACCTGGAAGTTCGAGAACAGCAAGAATCGCCTCCGGCTGCACGTCGCCTGCGATGAGAAACCCAAATCGGTGCAAATCTGGCTGGCGACCTCGCCGACGCGCGACTTCCGCGATTCGCAGTGGACCTCCCGCCCCGCCCAAGCCAATGGCGAGGGTTACATGCACGATCTCCCGCTGCCCGAAACCGGCTACGCCGCGATGTTCGGCGAAGCGGTCTTCGACAACGGCGACGCCCCCTCCCTCCACCTGTCAACGAACGTGCGAATCGTAAATTTCGAAGCCGTTGATAGCGAGTAACGCCAATGGAGAGGAGCAAATGCAGCCGTGATCCGCGAAAAATGAGCCACGGATTGGCACGGATGAAACACGGAAGAATCTTCCGTGGCTCGCACTCTCTGGGCGCTGCATGACTGCCAGCCGAAGCCTCCGCTGCCGACCAGGCGCGATCAGCCTCTCATCCGTGTTTCATCCGTGGCTCATCAATCGCCAGTATTGAGTTTGGCGGGGTCCAGGACGACGTGCTTCACCCGGGTGCGTTTCCAGGTGTAGGTGATGTGCACCTTGCCGTCGGAGGGTTGGATCACGGCGGGATAGGAGTATTCGCCCGGCTGGTCCTCCAGCACCACGAGAGGCTTCCAGGACCGGCCGTCTTTGGAGATCGCCACGTTCAATGGCGAACGGCCGCGCGGCGTGTGGTTGTAAACCAGCAGATGCCGGCCGTCGTCGAGCGTCACGCCGTCGATGCCGGCATTGGGGTTGGGCAACTCCGCGGCGATCAGCTCGCTCCACGTTTTCCCGCCGTCGCGGGAAACCGTCTGCACAATCTTTCCCTGCCGGCTGCGGCAGAGCGCGAGAATCGAGCCGTCGTCGAGCGTGAGCAGTGTCGGCTGGATGGCGGCGAAGGTGCGGCCGTCGTGAATCGGCCCGGTCGACTGCCACGTCTTTCCCAGGTCGGTGGAGCGCTCGAAGTGCAGACGCCAGCCGTCGTGCTCGGTGCTGCTGCCGCAGAGTAAGACGCCGTCGATCATGATCGGCTTGTTCTTGATCGGTCCCAGGATCCCCTCCGGGAGCCGCCGCGCCTCGGACCACGCGGCGCCGCCGTCATCGCTCGTCTTGAGCATGCCCCACCAGGTGCTGGGACTCGGGCCGACCTTGTAGAACAAGAGGAGCGGTCCCTTCTCCGGCTGAAACAACACGGGGTTCCAGCAGGGATAGCGATTCTCCTTGCTCTCTACGCCGTTGGCGACTTCCACCGGCTCGCTCCACTTCTCACCGTCGAAGCGGCTGAGCCAGATTCCCACGTCGGGATGCTTCTCATGCGTCCCGCCGAACCACGCCGTGACGAGGCCGGCCTTCGTCTCCGCAATCGTAGACGCATGGCACTGCGGCGTGGGCGGCTCGTCGTAGATGAACTCCTCCTTCACGACCGCGGGCGAGGGCGCGGACTGTTCATACTGAGCGAAGCCGACAGCGGCGGTTAACGACGCGAGTCCGAGCATCGCGATGAAACGTAAGGGGACCATCATGATAGTTCCGCAAGTGGAGTAAACGATGTAAGCAGATTACCACGAGGAAGAAGAAGGTATCGGCGAAGACGACCGTCATCGTTTCGGAGCGCCGTGAATATAGTGGTCGTGTTGTTCCGCAAAATCTTCCGGAAGCCCCATCGCTTTGCCGACGACGTTTTCGAGACGCTCAAGTAGCGTCCGATGCTCCGTTGCGTCCGGCGCCGCCGGAGCATCGACCGGCTCGACCTTAACTTCTGTGCCATCGGGGAGCCGCACATCGTCGTCGAGGATGATAGCGCCGTTTTCTACCCGCCCGCGATAAATCATGAATAGGTCCTCCCGTCGTCCTCCCGTGTACCACATTCTACGCTTTCCATTTTAGCAGGAGCTTCGCCACGTCGCATGCGGAGGATTGAGTCGACTTCAGTCGAGAATCCCTTCGCCAAAATTCGGCGGCGGGACTTCCGGTTTGGTGAAATCGTGCGGCGGTTCGCCCTCGTCGGCTTCGGCGATGTGTTTGGCTTGCTCGAGGGCCTTGTCGGTGCTGGTGGGGTCCACCGTGCGGCAGCCTTCTGTTAGCGCATCGGCGACGGTTTGTAACTCGCTGCGCCATACTTCGTAGTCGGTTTCCGGCGGGCAGAGCTGCTGAAACTCCGCCAGGAGGAGGATTAGCCGCAGCAGGTGGCGGAAGATCATGCCCTCCTGCTTTTGCAGTCCTTTGCTGGTGATGTACTTGTTGAAGTCGCCGCCGAACTGCAGGAACTCCCCCGCCGACCACACGGCGGTGGTGCGCAGGTCGTGGACGCCGGGGAATTCGAAGTCGAAGAGCATTCGCAGCTTCTCGGCGACGGTCAGCACCCGCGGGGGACGTTCCTCGTAGAACGAACGATTGCGGCGGTCGTCTTCCTCTTCCTTGCTGGGACCGGCCAGCTCTTCCTGAGTCGCCAGGCCGAGGCGCAGCAGCTCGCCGTCCAGTCGCAGCGTCGCCAGCGGACCGGGCGGCAACTCGTCGTGCGGCGGGACGCGGAGTTGCCAGGCGATCGAGCCAGGCAGCTCCAGCACGCTCTCCCACGCCTGAAGCCGCTCGGCCTCGTCCGCCGCTCCCAGCTCGTTCACCAGGAACACGCCGTAGAGCGGGTTCACGCTGCGGAACACGAGCAGCTTGTCCAGCGCCGGCGTGGGATGCGCCAGCTCCGGCTGATACGGCGCCCCCTCTGCTTCGCCGCTGTCGTCGCTTTTCGACTCCTCCTTCTTCTTCGCGGTCTTCTTGGCGGCTGACGAGGACGGCTTCTCCTCGATAATCGCCTCCTGGAGCAGCGAGCCGAAGGTTCCCGGTGACGGCTTCTCAGCCGGCTTCTCCTCCCCGGGCGCTGGCGCCGACTTCTCCGCGTCGTCGCTCTGCCGCGCCGATGCCGCAGGCTGTTTCGGCGGCGCCGGCGTCAGCTCCACGTATCCCGCGCGGTAGAGCAACAGCAACATCCGCTCGAGCGTCTTCTGCTGTTGCTCCAGACGCTTGTCGTCCGCCAGCCGCTTGCTCACCAACTCGCGGATCGGCGCCACGTCGGGCGAAAGCTTGAGCATGTACGCCAGCCACCGCCACGGGAGCGGACCGCGACTCATGAGGCGAGCCGGCGGGGCGTCGCGAAGTTTTTGGAATTGCGCCTCCGTCCAATAGGTCTCCCCCTCGCGGCGTCGCGGCATTTTCTTCTTGAGGTTCTTCTTCGCCTGGCGGAGCTTCGGGTCTTTCGTGTCTTCGGGAATCTGGTCGTACTTCTGCCGCCAGCGGTCGAGCTTCACGTCGTCCTCGTGGGCCAGCACGAAGACGTAGCCCTGCGTGTCGTACTGCGGCCGGCCGGCCCGGCCGAAGATTTGATGGGCCGACGACGGCTCGATCACCTTCTTCTTATCGGGCGGACCT
>JAHWKS010000523.1 GCA_019347795.1 Planctomycetota bacterium
AAGCGGCGGCGCTCAGTCGAGTTTGCCATCGGGCAAGGAACCCGCTTACAAGGTCGGCCCGATCAGCCAGGGCGTGAACTCCTCTTCGCCGATGCCGTGCAGTTCGCTCTTGGTCTTCTTGCCGCCGGCTACTGCGAGGATTTCTTCGAAGATTTGCTCTCCGACTTCGCGCACGGTGGCGCCTTGGAGGACGACGCCGGCGTTGATGTCCATGTCGTCGATCATTCGCTCGTACATCGGCGTGTTGGTGGCGATCTTGAGGGACGGGCTTGGCTTGCAGCCGTAGCAGCTTCCCCGGCCGGTGGTAAAGACGACCACGTTCGCCCCGCCCGCCACCATCCCTGTGACGCTGGGAGGGTCGAAGCCGGGCGTATCCATCACGACGAAGCCTTTGGCGGTCACCGGCTCGGCGTACTGATAGACGTCCACCAGGGCCGTCGTGCCTCCCTTGGCCACTGCCCCGAGCGATTTTTCGGCGATGGTGGTCAGTCCGCCTTCCTTGTTGCCGACGGATGGATTGTTATCCATCTCGGCGCCGAACACGCCCGTGTACCACTTCCACCACTCGATCCGCTCGAGCAGCTTCCGCGCCGCCTCGGGCGTCTTCGCTCGCCGGGTGAGAAGATGCTCGGCGCCGTAGATCTCGGGAGTCTCGGCGAGGATCGCCGTCCCGCCGCAGGCGATGAGCATGTCGGCCGCCACGCCGACCGCCGGATTGGCGGTGACGCCCGAGTTGCCGTCGGAGCCGCCGCACTCGGTCGCCAGGACGATCTCGCTGACGGGGATCGGCTCGCGCCGCACATCATTCGCTTGGGGCAACAGTCTTGCGAGTTGCCGCACGCCTTCTTCGACTGTCTTTGTCGTTCCGCCAACGTCCTGCATCGAAAGCACGGGCGGTCCTTGCGGCTTGCCGTTCCCGCCGTCGATTTGAATCAGCCGCTGGCTTTCCAGCAGGTAGCCCATGGCGCCCTGCTCGCAGCCCAGGCCGATCAACAGATACCCGCCGATGTTCGGATGCCGGGCGATCCCCGCCAGCGTGCGGTTGAGCATCTCATGCGCCGGCCCGCGATACTGCATCCCGCAGCCGCTGCCGTGCGTGAAGGGAACCACGCCGTCGATGTTCGGATAATCCTTCAGCAGCGACTCGTCAAACCGCCGGGCGACGTGCTTCGCCACCGACGCCGAGCAGTTGACCGTCGAGATCACCGCAATGTAGTTCCGCGTCCCCGCCTTTCCCCCTGGGCGCCGATACCCTTGGAACGTCCGGCCGGCAATCGGCTCGGGATCCGGCGGGGTCTCGCTGCACGGGGCAAAATCCCGCTCCCCGGCGCTGTGCACGAGGTTATGGGAATGGGCGCACTGCCCAGGCTCGATCGACTCGGTCGCCACACCGATCGATTGCCCGTACTTCAGCACCGGCCTTCCCTTCCCGATCGGCGCGATCGCCGCCTTGTGCCCCATGCGGATCGGCTCGATGACGGTCACCGCGGCGCCGGCGACCTCGACCGTCTCGCCCGCCTCCAGCGGCCGGGCGGCCACGACGATGTTATCGTCGGCGTGCAGATGAACGACATCAACTTGAGCGATCGCAGGCATGGCGGCGATGAGGAACGCGGAATCTTGGGCTACCCAACTCCAATCTAAAGCAAACGGCTCTCCAGGGCGATGGGCTGCTGTCGGCCGTTGACGCAGTCGCTCCATTACGGAATGCTGGACGCATGACGCAGCGCACGCTCGACTTCAACGTCTCGCCGGTCCTCTCGGTGTCGCAATTGACGATGCTGGTGAAGGAGACGCTGGAGAACCAGTTCGACACAGTCTGGGTCCGCGGCGAACTGTCGAACGTCTCCCGCCCGCGTTCCGGGCATATTTACTTGACGCTCAAGGACGACGGGGCGCAAATCCCGGCGGTGATCTGGCGGACATTGGCCAACCGCTTGCCGTTCGAGATCAAGGATGGGATGGCGGCCATTTGCAGCGGCGGCGTCGAGGTCTATCCGCCTCACGGAAAGTACCAGCTCGTCATCCGCGACATCGAGCCGGCCGGCGTCGGCGCCCTGCAACTGGCCTTGAAGCGGCTCCATCAGAAGCTGGCGGCCGAGGGATTGTTCGCTCCCGAGCGCAAACGGCCCTTGCCGCGGTTTCCGAAGCGGGTGGCGTTTGTCACCAGTCCCACGGGAGCGGCGGTTCGCGATTTCCTGGAAGTCGCGCGGCGACGCTGGGGCCGCGGCGAAGTGCTCGTGATCCCCGTCCGCGTGCAAGGTCCCGGAGCGGCGCGAGAAATCGCGGCCGGGATTCGGCTCGCCAACCGACTCCCCGACCGCCCCGACGTGCTGGTCATCGGCCGCGGCGGCGGCAGCCTGGAAGATTTGTGGTGCTTCAACGAGGAAGTCGTGGTCCGCGCCGTCTGCGCCTCGCAGGTCCCGGTCGTTTCGGCCGTGGGGCATGAGATCGACGTCGCCCTCTCCGACTTGGCGGCCGACGTGCGAGCCCTCACCCCCAGCGAAGCCGCTGAGCGCGTCTTTCCCTCCACCGAAGAAGTCCGCGGCGCGGTGACCTCGCTCCACCGTCGCCTGGCCTCCTTCGTCTGCAGCCGCCTGGAAGACGCCCGCTCGCGGCTGACCTCCCTCTCCGGGCGCCGCGCCTTCCGCCGCCCTTTCGACCCGATCCACGAACGCTCCCGCCGCCTGGACGACCTGGAAGCCCGCCTCACCCGCGCCGCCCGCCGCCGCCGCGACCACTCGCAAGCGGCCCTCGCCTCCCTCGCCGCCCGGCTGGAGTCCCTCAGCCCCCTCTCGGTCCTCTCCCGCGGCTACAGCATCACGACCCGAACCGCCGACGGCGAGCTGCTCAGCGACGCGGCCAGCGTCGAACCCGGCCAGCGAATCACCACCCGATTGGCCAAAGGGACTGTGATCAGCCGCATCGAAGAATTTCCTCCCGCCAAGGAAAGGTCGCCGCGGGAATAGCGTGATCGAGCCATTCAGGCCTCTCACTCAAACAGCGCCTTGTGACGCTCCTCTTCGCGCTCGAGGATGGGGCCGATGTCTTCCTCGAGAAGATATCGCTTCGCCGTCATTTCGCGGCAGCGCCGGGCGAGCCGCTTGCGATAAGTCGGCCAATCGCGGTAGCGTTCCTCAAGAGATTGCCGCGGATCGCCGGATGATTCGCGCTCCGCTTTTGTCTTGGGGAAGGGGAGATACGCGCCGTTCAGCCCGACCAGCTCGTTCTGGGCGCCGATGTCGCGGCGGCGGAGACTCCAGCCGGTGTACGTGGCGACGGGGACGGCCACCTCCGGCGGCTGGAGGCAGCCCACGTCGTTGCCGTCGACGTCGCACCCCGGCGCCAGCACCTGGTAATCCCCTAGCGGCCGCGGCGGCTGTTGTGAGGTGATCCCGCGGTCACGCCAATGCGGGCCGAGGTCCCACGCCGACGGTTGCTGAATGACCTCCGGATATCGCACGCCGGGAATCGCCGGGAAGCCGGTGTGCGATTGCTCCCAGGAAACGAGCGTCCCGTCGGCGATCTTCGGGTAGACACTGGCGGGCGGTTCGACATCGTCGCGCACCCACTGATCGAGGGCGGTCAAAAGCGCCCGCAGCAGCGGGCGGTAATCGGCCGGGTTCGCCGGATGCTGGCCGCCGGCCGCATCGGGCGGGAACGAGGCGGGCCCGTGCTGCGTGCCGCCGAAGGCGTAGATGCGCACGTTCGCCGGCGGCTCGGCGTCGCGCGTCCCCAGCGGATCGGTGTGCGGGAGCGAGCCGCTGCGGGACCAGTACTCGGCGGATGACTGCGTGTGCATGATCTTCGGCGCCACGCCCGCCGCCTCCGCCTTCCGCTGGATGCCGTCGGTGAGGCCGGTGATCGGGTCCTTCTGCAGCTCGTAGGCGAAGGGGAAGCGGTCGCACGGCCAACTGTGCAGCTCGTGCTGCGTATTAAACGCCGTGGGCTGCGCGAAACGGTGATTGAATGAGCCCAACCCGCCCCCGGCCACGTGCGGCATCAGGCCGTCGAACACTCGCCGGCCGCGTTCGTCCTCGTTGAAGCCGGAGTAGAGCAACTCGCGAAGGAAGCGCCCACTTTGGGAAACGCCGAAGCCGTGAGTTCGCTCGAACGCGGGCTTGCCGTCCCGGAGCAGCGGATTGCCCTTGCCTTCGCCGTGCTTCAGCGCGGCCATCAGATCCCGCACCGCGGCGAAGCAAACTCCGTGCACCAGCGGATCGCGGGCTTCGTAGATGAGTTCGTAGAGATAGCCCGGCTGGAGCTCGCCGGCGACTTCGATCTCCACCAGCGGCAACAATCCCGGCGCCTCCTCGACGTCGCTAACGTGCAGGTGGAATTGCTCGCGCGGGATCGGCACGCGGGGATCGCCGGGGCGTAGCCGCCAGGTGAGCGTGGCGTTCTGCAGGCCCGCCTCCGTGGGTCGATAGGCGCCGTGGTTCTCGCGATTGACGCTGGTCCGCGGCGTGGGTTTGTCCACACAGATCTCGTACCGCACGGGACCGGTGACCGGCTCGCCGTTCTCGCTCTTCGCCGTCGGCGCCGTGAGCCGGAGCCGCGCGTCGCCGGGGAGCAACTCGCCGCTCCAGCCGCTCCAGACCACCACGAGCCCCTGCCGCATCAGATAGCCGTTGCCGGCCGACTGCGGGTTGTTGCCTCCCGCCGTGTGGTCGAAGAACCGCAGCGCGAGCTTGTTGCCCCGGTTGTTGACGTCGTACAGCGCGGCGCCCGAGCATTTCGCGAGGTCCTTCGGGGCGAGAATAAAGAGGTCGGCGCTGAATTCCACGCGACGGTCGTCGTTGGTCGGCGCATGCTCCAGATCGACAATCGCCTGATTCTGCGGCGCCTGCGGGTCGATCGCATAACGGACGCGGCCGATGATCCGCTCATAGGGGCCGACATCGCCGAATAATTCG
>JAHWKS010000524.1 GCA_019347795.1 Planctomycetota bacterium
TCCGCGGGGGCGCCGGCGCCAAGCAGCATCAACAGCGAAGCCGCCAGGGCAATGCGAAAGCCGTTCATCGATATCTCCTGGAAATGGGTTGAGAAACCAGCGTTTGTCCGCCAGTGTAATTCGTGGGCCGCGCGGGCGCCACGCAGCCGATCCCAATTCAGGTCGGCCGCACGCATGCCGCGTGTGATCGGGTTACAATGCGAGAATCCTTTTACCCTTTCGAGCCATGCCGCGCGATCCTCCCCAAGTCGATGATAAGCAGCGAACGCGGACGATGGCCGCGAGCGACGACACGAACTTCTGCGTCGCCGGGAAAAATGGCGGCGCTCCCGCGGCGGCGGCGGGCGACGAGGCGACGCTCGCTTCCTCGCCGGCCGATCCCTCCGCGCACATCGCCCCGTCCCAGCGGTTCGGAGATTACGAGCTGATTGAAGAGCTCGCCCGCGGCGGAATGGGCGTGGTTTACCGCGCCCGCCAGGTGCGGGCCGGGCGGATGGTCGCGCTCAAGATGATTCTCGCGGGGCAACTGGCCAGCGGCGAGGACGTGCGGCGGTTCCACGCCGAGGCCCAGTCCGCCGCGGGCCTGGATCACCCCGGCATCGTGCCGATTTACGAAGTGGGCGAGATCGGCGGCCAGCATTATTACTCGATGGCGCTGGTCGAAGGGCGCAGCCTGGCCGATCGGCTCGAGGAGGGTCCGCTGCCGCCGCGCGAGGCCGCGGAACTGGTGCGAAAGGTCGCCCGCGCGGTGGCGTATGCCCATTCGGCCGGAGTAATCCATCGCGACCTGAAGCCCGCCAACATCCTGCTCGACAAAAACGGCGAGCCGCGGATCACCGACTTCGGCCTGGCCAAGCGCGGCGGCGACGACGGCATGACCGCCACAGGTCAAATCCTCGGCACCCCCAGCTACATGCCGCCGGAGCAGGCGGCCGGCAAGGTGCACGAGGTGTGCGAGGCGTCGGATGGTTACTCGCTGGGGGCGATCCTCTTCGCCGCGCTCACGGCCCGTCCGCCGTTTCAATCTCGCAACCCGCTCGACACGTTGGTGCAAGTGCTGGAAGGAGAAGTGACTTTGCCCACGCGGCTCAATGTGCGCGTGCCGCGGCCGCTGGAGCTGATCTGTCTGCGCTGCCTGGAGAAGAAGCCGGAAGATCGTTATCCAAGCGCGGCCGCTTTGGCGGAGGACCTGGATCGCTTTCTCCGCGACGAGCCGGTCGAGGCGCAGCCGGCGGACTGGCGGCAAAGGCTGCGTCGCTGGGCGCGGCGCGAGCCGGCGCTGGCGTCGCACGGGGCGGCGCTGTTGGCGGCGCTGGCGATCGTCCAGATTCGCTTTCTTGCGGCGCCGGTCGATGTGGCGTATCACCTGCAGCACACGGGCGCGCTGGCGACGTGGCTTGCGGTTGCGTGGGGACTGCAGCGGATGTTGAACTGTCCGCAATGGGCGGAGACGGGGCGTTATCTCTGGGGGGGCGGCAGATCCGGTGTTCTTCACCATGATCCTGACGCTGGCGAACCCGCCCCTCGGTCCGCTGCTGGTGGGCTACCCGTTGATGATCGCCGTCTCGGGCCTCTTGCTCCGAGTGCGATTGGTAGCGACCACAACTGCAGCCTCACTTCTGGGCTACTTCGTGCTGCTTCTGCTTCGTCCCGCCGAAGCCGCCGTCCCGCACTACTGCCTCATTTATGCGGTGCTGCTGGCCGTGCTGGGGTACGTGATGGCGTTCCAGGTGAAGCGGATTCGCGTCTTAAGCCGGTACTACGAAGCGTCGTAGCGACGGGGGTCAACGAGCGGAGACCGCAACGAAAAGAGCCGCTTCCTCGCGGCGCCGCAGCGGAGGGTTCGTGTGCTTTGCTTCGCCAGGCGCTGGATCGCGACTGGGCGACGACAGGCCAGTGAATACCCTCTTGCGGCGCCTGTCAGTAGCGGCTCGTCACTAGGGGAGATTCTAGCACGCCCGCCGGCCGACGCAACTATTTTCTTTCCGAAAAGGTTTGTGCGCCCGGTCCACGCCGGCGGCTTCGACCGCGGCCGTTCTGTCATATTCCAGCGCCTCTCGCGCCCTGATGGTGAGTGTTGACAGCGTTCTCATCTCGGGGTGTGAAAGGCGTAGTTATGATTTCTCGGCCCAACAATGGTGCATGGCAGGAGGCGAAGCGCGAGCGGCTGCTGATCGGCAGCATTTGCCTGGATGAGATCGTGGGGGTGGAAAATTGGGAGTCGCCGAAGTCGCCGGTGTTATTCCGTCGCCGCGAAGTGGGCGGAGGCGCCGCGAATGTGGCGGTCGCCCAACGCCGGCTTACTCCCGAGACGCCGCTCACCCTGCTGGCCGCGGTCGGCGATGACGAGCCGGCCCGCTTCATCCGCCGCCGACTGCGACAAGAGCGAATTCGCCTGCCGCTGCCGCCGGTCCTCCGCAAGGCCTCATGCCGCTCGACCGTGGTCGTTCCACTGGAGGGTCGCAGCAAGATCCTGACCGAGGCGAACGTGCGGGCGCGGCCGCTGTCGCTCGATGCGATCGCCTTCCATCTCCGAGACGCCGCCGCGTGCTGCCTCGTTTCGCCCGGCTGCAACGAGCAGATCGCCGACATTGCAGCGGCGGCTCAAAAGGCCCGCGCTCCCCTCTACTTCGGCATGAGCGGCCGGCAGACGAAGAGCCTGGAGCTGGACGACCTGGCGGCGATGCTGACCCCAGGAGCGGAGCTGGTGATGTGCAACGAGGCGGAGGCGCGACAGTTGACCGGCTGCGACGACGTGGCGGACTCGCTCGCGCTGATGCAGCGCTTGGCGCCGCGGGCGATCATCAGCCGCGGCGAACGGGGCTTGGCGGCGCTCGACGGCGACCGCCTGGTCGAGCAGCCCGCCTGGAGCGATCCGCAGCAGGCCTTTGTGGACGACACCGGCTGCGGAGACGCCGCCTTCGGGGCGATTGTCGATGCCCTGATCCGCGGGCTTTCCTTGGCGACGGCGTTGGCGATCGGCGCCCGCATGGCCTTCGCCGCCGGAACCGCCTGGGGCGCGACCGCAGGGTTGATCGACAATCCGGCGATGGCGAGCTGGCGCTCGTCAGCGAGACCCGCCGCGAAGCGTTAAAGGGAAGCCATGAGCGAGCACTTCGATTCCATACCTTGAGTGGCGACCGCTGGCCGCGTATCTTGATGATGGTTGATGGAGTCGCCATGGCGTCGGCTATGGCGTTTTCTTTGCGCGGATGGTTGGCCGCGTCTGTAGTCTTGGGAGTCAGGGTTCCGCGATGCACCGATTCTCGTTCCTTATCTTCGCGCTGCTGATCTTGCCGCCGGCTGCCATCGGCGAGGAGCCATTTGCTCCAGATCGCCCCAACTTTTTGTTGATCGTCGCCGACGATTTG
The DNA here is from genome assembly GCA_019347795.1 of Planctomycetota bacterium. Classification (GTDB taxonomy): domain Bacteria; phylum Planctomycetota; class Planctomycetia; order Pirellulales; family Pirellulaceae; genus JAHWKS01. The sequence goes on from JAHWKS010000524.1 coordinate 3,372, forward strand.
TGCTGGCGGGACTTCGGCTTCGTCGGCAATCCCGATGTGAAGACGCCGAGTATCGATCGCCTTGCGGCGGAGGGGATCACCCTCGGCGGGATGTTCAGCCCGGCCACCACCTGCTCGCCGTCGCGACACGCCCTCTACACCGGACTGTACTGTGTTCGGGCCGGCGCCTATCCGAACCACACGCAGGCGTATGAAGGCACACGCAGCATCTTCACGCACCTTAAGGAGGCCGGGTATCGCGTCGGATTGCAAGGGAAGCAGCACGTCGGCCCGCCGGAGACGTTTCCCTACGAGCATCTGAGGAACCCGGACGACCTCGCGGCGACCAGGGAGTTCATCCGCCGCGATGCTTCGCAGCCGTGGCTTCTGGTCTACGCCTCGAACGACCCGCACGCTCCATGGACGCGGGGACCGAAGGATCTTTACGATCCGGCAAAGCTCACGATCCCGCCCTATCTGCACGATAACGAAACGACCCGCCGGCAGTTGGCCGCGTACTACGCAGAGATCACGAAGCTCGATCAGCAAGTCGGCTCATTAATGCGGCTCTTGGATGAGGCTGAGCAGGCCGACGACACGCTCGTGCTGTTCCTCAGCGAGCAAGGCAGCTCCTTTCCCTACGGCGGCAAGTGGCTGATGTATGACAACGGCATCCGCATCACGGCCGTCGCCCGCTGGCCGGGCAAAGTCGAAGCCGGCGCCGAGAGCGACGCGCTTATGCAGTACGTCGACGTGGCGCCGACCTTTCTCGCGGCCGCGGGCGTCGATCCCGCGACGATCGATACCGGCTGTCCCGACGCAGCCGGCGATCGCGGCTTCGACGGCCGGAGTTTTCTCGACGTGCTGTTGGGAAAATCCGACCGGCTGCGCGATTACGTCTTCGTCCAGCACACCACGGTCGGCATCATCGGCTATAAAGAACCCTACCCGATGCGGGCGGTGCGCGATGCGCGCTACAAGCTGATTCGCAACCTGGCGCCGCAGAACACGTACTCGATCCGCTATATCCACGAAGTCCAGCCGCTCAAGTCCTGGCAGGAAGACGCCCGGAACGACCCGCAGCTCGCCGCCCGTGTGGAATGGCTTTTTCATCGCCCGGCCGACGAGTTGTACGATTTGAAGTCGGACCCGTACGAAACGAAGAATCTTGCCGACGATCCCGCCATGAGCGAGATCAAAGCCCGCCTGAACCAACAACTCGACGCCTGGATGGCGCAGCAGGGCGATGAAGGAATGGAAACGGAGTTGAACGCAAAATCCCGCCAGGGCCGCGGACGAAACAGGGAAGATTCCAAATCGAAGTCGCAATAGAAGGGTGCGAGGCGATCCTCTTGCTCGCCTTGGGTACGCACGATGAAGTCTACTGATGCCGATGCCCAACCAGTTTCAGGTTGTACTCCGCAATCGAGAACCATGAAGTACGCCCGTTTGACATTTTTCATTGTGTACGCCGCCCTCGCCGCGACCGCCTCCGCGGCGGACTCGCCGCTCGTGCTGGAGAAGGGGGATCACGTCTGCCTGGTCGGCAACGCCCTGGGGG
>JAHWKS010000525.1 GCA_019347795.1 Planctomycetota bacterium
CTTCCGATCTAGCGACCGCAAAATGATTGCGGCGAAAACGACCGCTGCGCAAAGGCCGGTGAACGCCACGAGATTGATCGTGAGAATGCCGAGCAGGTAGCGATTGAAGAACAGCAACGGGCGGCGGAGATACATACCGCCCTGAATGAGGCGTCGTACAAGGGGAGGTTGTCGGCCGGCCGGTTCGCTCGCGAACGTGTATTCCCAATCACAGTTTGCTCCGTTCTGCTCCTGCGCGGCGTGCTCATTCCACCGAAGCGAATTCTTGGGATGCGTAGCGAGCGAGGCGAAGAACGCCCCGACGTAACCTCCCCCGGAAACCGTGGAAAGATAGTCCACGTGCCGCAGAATCTTTCGCTCATACAGCGCCTGGAGGAAACCCAGATTGAAACTGCCCGAACGGATTCCGCCCCCGGAAAGCGCCAACCCGACGCGCTTCGTGACGCAACGGCGGTCCGTTGCCATTGCCTCTTCGCGTGTGTCGGCATCGGCGCTAATCTCATTGGAGTCGTCCTGCCCGAGGCCGGCCCGATGGCGACGCGTTACGATCGCCTCCAATTCATTTTGGAAGACTTCCGGAAAGCCGGTTTCTTGCGGCTGCTGCATCTGGCTCTGCTTTCGCCTGGAGGAGATATTTCGCCGAGAAGAGACGTGGACTACGCCAGCAGGGCCGATCCGCCCCGCCTAATCGGAGCAGGTTACAGAGGCACGTGCTAGGGAAGATTGGGGACGATCCGCGATTTTCTTCAAAATCGATCGCCGGAGAGGGGTGCCCGACCCCATCGCCAGATGCCGGCCCATCAGTGGGCATCGCGCCAACAAATACCCGCGCTGTGGCCGTCTCCGCCAAAGTGCAGGAGAAGAGCCTTCATGTTGCGGTTGAGGCATTTTACTGTGTCGCGGAGTCTTTCTGTGGGGTGAATGCCGAGTTCATCCGACAGGGGATCGTCGATGCGGAGCGGCCATCCTTGCTCCTCGAATGCGGCGAGGACGCGCTCTTGATTCGGCGCCGCTTTCCGGAACCGCTTGACCAAACGGCCGCGGTATCTCAGTTCACGCGCGCGGGCATCCCATTTGGGCACAAGTGAAGAGCGCCGCTTCGGCGCAGAGCAGTCAGGATCATTTAGCCGTGCGAATTCCTCGGCGAGCCTCCACCAGCCTCAGCCCAGCCGGCGTTAAACAAGCCTGTCGATCGTTCTCAGAGGACGCCTGGCTGTTTTTGGTCGAGCCGCTGTCTGGTTCCAGTAATCCAGCATCGATGAGCCACTCGATAGCGCGATCGGGAGCCTGCTGCTCTGTCAGTGATGCAGTTGAGAATGTCCCCAACAGTGCCTCTGATTGTTTCGATGATCGCCAGCACTGCACCAAGAGCGGCAGCGATTCTGGTAGCTCACGAAGCATGCCTCGGAGCGATTCCTTGAGTTTGCGTGTGTTGTTCATCTCCTTCTCCTGCCCAGGTGCACGGATGGGAACGGGGGCTGGGGCGCGCGATTTGCGCCTACGAGGCGACAGGGACAAAGCGGCCGCCTTGAATGAGACGGAGCGGCCCCGGAAGTTTCCGAAAGGGGCGAGTGGACTCTCCCCCTATAACACTTGTCGTGGAGAGGTGCCTCGGCGGACATGAAATCCCGGGAAAAGTTGATGGCGCATGTAAAATAACGCAGCGCGCCGGCCATCGACAATAGATTCTGAGGACGGGGCGGGCGCCCCTCTGCGGAAGACGATTTTGCACAAAACGGGGAATCGCCCCCAATCTTCCCTAGCAGAACCCGCCACAGACTGCTCCGATTCCCCGTCGCCACCCTTGGCACCGGGTCTTGCTGCCTGCCGGACTCGGAGGCACTGCCGGACTTTCGCCCCTGGCTTCCCGACGCGACCGAGCGAAGCCGCCGTGCTGGAACGGATCGATCGCGTGCTGCAGTCGTGGGCGCCAATTGCCCTTGGATCGGCTGGCCCAACTTTACAGCCGCGTAGATTCTGGCCACGTTTCGCGAACTCGACCATTACCCGATGCGCACCGGCGGGCGATACTGGGGCGCCTGGCCCAACTACGGCGGCGAGGCCCCCGCCTTGCCGCGACGCGGCTCGCCGAAATTTACCTCGACGCCGGCCGATGCCGGCCTGACCGGCGATCCCCTCGCCGGGCATTCTCCACGTGCGCGGCCGCGCGTATGACGAAAGCGTGGGTGCCTGTGCGTGTGCTGACACGACGGACTAGACCCTGCTCGATGAACCGGATCGACTTGTAGGGTTTTTGTAGCGCTCTCCCTTGCCAAATCCACTACTGGCGGTAAGATGTCGCGCTGGGACATCACTGTCCGTGACCTTTGAGTTTTTGTCGTTGCTACACGCGGTGAGCAGCGGCAGGCGAGCATTCAGAGTATCCTGTCCTCTCCGCTCTCGCCTGACTCTCGTGCCGTAAGGCAACTGCCCGGCAGGCATTACGAACTTTGCAAGCGGTGGAGATGGGTCACGTCGCGAGGCGAGGGCGTCACTTTCCAGCAACGCTGGTGGTGATTCAACACATCTCTGCCGCTTGCTTTTATGTAACTTATCATGTACGCTGGCTTCATGCCAGTAAAAACTTCGATGGCGAGCGCCGACACCAAGCGGTTCGTTGCAAACCTGAGGCTCGTCTGTTCGGAGCGCGGGTCGATTCAGGAAATCGCCGAACGCGCGGATGTCGCGCGTGGATATCTTTCTCGCGTTCTCCACGGGAAGCAGGTTCCTTCGCTGGATGTAGCCTCGCAAATCGCCGAGGCCGCTGGGCTTTCTCTCTCTGAAATGGTCAAAGAACCAGCGATATTCTCGAAAAAGCACGGCAAAAAATTCGCCGCTGCCTCTTGACATAACGTAACCCATCGGTTACATTTCTGGTGTTGAATCACTGACACCAGCGACTCTTGCGGCCCCCTGCCGCACTGGTCGCCCAAACCGGAGCGACCCCATGCCAGCCTCTGCATTCCGCAATCTCCAAAGAGGAACGTCCGAACTCGCCTTCGACCTGCAGGCCGCATTCGGCCTTTGGGAGCAAGGCGACGCCCTCGGCGCCGTGGAATTCCTGACGCAGCTCGCCGACGACTGCGAGACGCTCGCCGGGCAGGCGCGGGAATCGGCCCGCGAACTGGCCGCGTCGGTGGGATCGAGCAATTCCGCAATCGAGCGCACGACCTCCACGTGGTCTCGGATTACCGGCAAGTCGGCAGCAACCGTTTCCAGCCCGCGGTCGATTCAGCCTGCTAACCGCTTGAGCGCCTGCTCTGCGCGCCCCCTTTTTTTACTTCCAGGTTGCGCTGTAAGGAGTGCCGCACCTCCTCTAGCGCCTCCGCCATGCGGAGCCCGGGCGGGTGCAACGGGCCTCCTTGATCGTCGTTCAGAATGCCTTTCACGACTGTGCAGTAATCGAGCAGGACGGTGGCGTGGGAATCGGGTGGCGGAGCCACGGGCTGACATATGAGGAAAGCGAGTTCCGTGGTCCTAAATCGCCTAAATCGGAGAAAATGGCAGTTCGTCGCGCGACCACGGCCTTAAATGACACGCTTGGCTTCCGCCGAACACCGGGGGCAGAGAGTTCCCGAAGCGAACCAGGAAAGGCATTTCGCATTCCGACCAGTACATGACCATGTACCGGTCGGAATGCGAAATGCCTTTCTGTTTGACTTTATGAGTTTATGAGCGCAAACGGCCCGAACGTATGCACTTGCGCCGTGGCCGTGGTCCTCGGCACTGAACCAACTCATAGATGGTCAAGCTCGGAAGTAATTCTGCCCTTCACCCAGAGGCGCCGGAGAATCCTGCACCGCCGAAGCTGCGGGGCGTGCGCGTGGAGGGTAGAAGCGACGTGGACCTGCCCGTGATTCGCAAGGAGGTCAGCACCAACACCCCGTGTTTTTCAAAGAGCTCGATCTGCACATTCCGCAGCCGGGCAACGGCCCGGCTCCACGCGCGAGGGCCGAACCACGGCTCGTGATGCTCCGGCAACTCCTCGGTGTGCATCGGCCGCCCGTTGATGTAGATCGTGCGGACGTGATCGCGAACGACCGCGCGGAAGCGAATCCAGGGATCGAGATGGGCGAAGGGGGGCGAAATTGTCTCCATCCAGTGCCCCTGCCGGAACAGGCCGGTCTCGAACTCCTCATGACGCCATCGCGGCCCGAAATACCGGCCGGCGGCAAAGAGCTGCGTGGTCGCATCGGGACCGATGTCGCCGACGATTTCAAAATCGCCGCGAAGCGGGCTGCGGAAGAAGAGGTAATCTTCGTGATGGCCCGAGAGGTGGTGCGCCTCATCGTTTTCGTTCCGAAGCCAGACGGTGTGAGGAAAGCCATCGCCGCGCGGCCGGGCCGAGACGCGCTGCACCGAGACCCAATGTTCGAAGTGCGTGCGTGCTTCCAGCTCCTCGTCCGTAACGCCGGCCGAGAGGCGGCGGTAACGCTCCATCAGAAACGTGATCCGTGCATGCCAGTTCTCGCAGCCGGCGGGGAAAGATCGCCGCGTGCGGCGCGAATAGAGGCTATTCACCAGGTCTCCCACCGCGGGCACGCGCTGGAAATACTGCAAGCCTCGCTGGATTGCCAGCGTCTCCGGCCACATGTCGGCGGCGGTTGCGGTAGTCGCCTGCAGGACGAGCTGCTGCAATGCTTCGCACGCCGACGTTGCCGCTTGGACATCGCCGATCTCCAGATTCACCAGAGCCAGGAGCGCCGCTTTCGCCCGGCGTTGATGCTCGTCGCCGGAATCGGGAACGGCCGCGATTCGGGCGTGCAGCTCGTCGAGCTTTCCCGTTTCCGCCGCCGCGTCCAGCAGATCGAACACCGGCGAGACGAGCTCGCCGCCGCGGGGCGAGGCGAAGCGCCGTGGCTCCAATGATACGGCCAGCGGCGAGGGATCGGTGGGCGTGAAC
>JAHWKS010000526.1 GCA_019347795.1 Planctomycetota bacterium
CGCTGGGCCTCGCCGCCTTCCTGGAAACCCGGCGGATTGCCGGCAGATCGCGCCAGGGGAGTTTGCAATTCCGCGTCAGAACGCTGCTAATCGCGATGCTCGTCGTCGCGCTGCCGCTGGGACTTCACCAGACCGCGGGCGAGTTCGGCGGGGCGCTGGGCTTCCTTATCTCGTACGCCTTCGTGGTCGGCGCCGCCCTCCGAAAGTTCCATGCGGAGGGAGTCGGAAAGTGGAGCAAGAGCCCCGGCTGCGAGTGATCCAGACCGCCAATACTCCACTCGCCATCCGGTTCATGAGGCCGCGGGGCCGCCGGTTGTCCGTTTCGGCAAGGCGGAATAGACTGGAAGACTTGGCTCGGCGGTGAAGGTACGCGCCGAGCGGATCGTGTTCTGACCCTGAAGGAGCTCGCCCGTGGCGACATCGACCACCACCGACAAGAAGCTGCTCTCCGGCGCCGATATTCTCGTCAAATCGTTGGTGGACCACGGGGTAGAAGTGATTTTCGCGTATCCCGGCGGGGCCAGCATGCCGCTGCACCAGGCGCTCACCCGCTACGGCGACAAAATCCGCACCATCCTCCCCCGGCATGAGCAAGGGGGCGCCTTCGCCGCGCAGGGGTACGCGCGGAGCACGGGGAAAGTCGGCGTCTGCATGGCCACCAGCGGGCCCGGCGCCACGAACCTCGTGACCGCCATCGCCGACGCCAAGCTCGACAGCGTCCCGATCATCGCCATCACCGGGCAGGTCCCGACGAAGTCTATCGGCTCCGACGCGTTTCAAGAGACGCCGATTGTCGAAGTCTGCCGCGGCATCACCAAGCACCACTATCTGGTGACCGACCTTCGCGACGTGCCGCGGGTGATGCGCGAGGCGTTTTACATCGCCACCACGGGCCGGCCCGGACCGGTGCTGGTCGATATGCCCAAGGACGTGCAAACGGCGGCCCATGAAGTCGATTGGGATGCGCCGATGGACCTCCCCGGCTACCTCGCCGAGGAGCGACGGGCCCGGCCCGAGCAGGTGAAGCAAGTGGCCGCGGCGATCAAGTTCTCGAAGCGGCCCGTGGTGTACGCCGGCGGCGGGATCATCGCCTCCGGCGGCGCTGAGGCGCTCCGCGAGTTCGCCCGCAAGACGGGCATTCCCGTTGCGATGACCGCCATGGGTCTGGGCGCCTATCCCGGCGAGGATCCGCTTTCGCTCGACATGCTCGGCATGCACGGCAGCGTGTACTCCAACTGGGCGCTGCGGGATTGCGATCTGCTCCTGGCCTTCGGCGTGCGGTTCGACGATCGCGTGACCGGCAAGCTGGAGGAGTTCGCCAAGCACGCCAAGATCGTCCACGTGGACATCGACCCTTCGGAGCTGAATAAGAACAAGCCGGCGCACATTCCCATCTGCAGCGACGTGCGGCTGTTCCTCGAGCAGCTCAACGAAATCGTTGTTCCGCCGGGCGAAGGACTCGACGAGTGGGTCGAGCAGTGCCGGCAGTGGAAGCGCGAGCATCCGTTCCACTACAACGAGGACTTCGACGGCATCCTCCAGCAGCACGCCATCCGCGAGCTGTGGAAGATGACCCGCGACCGCGACACGTACATCACCGTCGGCGTCGGGCAGCATCAGATGTGGGCGGCGCAGTTCTACAAGTTCAGCAAGCCCCGCACCTGGCTTTCCTCCAGCGGCCTGGGGACGATGGGCTTCGGCCTGCCCGCGGCGATGGGCGTGCAGGCGGCTCATCCCGGTGCGCTGGTGATCGACATCGACGGCGACGGCAGCTTCCAGATGAACATTCAGGAGCTGGCCACCTGCTACTGCGAGGAGCTGCCGGTCAAGGTGCTCCTGTTGAACAACCAGCACCTGGGAATGGTGGTGCAGTGGGAGGACCGCTTCATGAAGGGGAACCGGGCCCATACCTATCTCGGTCCGATCCGCCACGCCGAGGCCACCGGCAAAGGGAGCGGCCCCTTCGCGGTGGAGCGCTATCCCGACTTCGTGAACATCGCCAAAGGCTACGGCTGCGGGGCCGCCACGGTCAGCAAGAAGTCCGACCTGGCGGCCGCGATGCAAGAGATGATCGATTACCCCGGCCCCTACGTCCTCGACGTGGAAGTGCCCTATCAAGAGCACGTCCTCCCGATGATCCCCTCGGGACTGACCGTGCACGACATGATCGTGGAGTAGCCAGGCGATGAGCAATCTTGATGCGGCGATTCGATTGGCGGCGGAGGCGCACGCGGGACAGAAGGATAAGAGCGGGCTTCCCTATATCACGCACCCGCTGCGGGTGATGGGCCGCGTGGAGGGGGAAGCGGCGCAGATCGTGGCGGTGTTGCACGATGTCGTCGAGGATACCGATCTGACGCTGGACGACCTGCGGCGGGCGGGGTTCAGCGAAGAGATCGTCGCGGCGGTCGATTGCGTGACGCACGCCAAGGAGCAGCCTTACGCCGACTACGTGATTCGCTGCAAGGGAAATCCGTTGGCGCGGGTCGTGAAGCTGGCGGACCTGGAGGACAACAGCCAACTCCACCGCGCCCTCTTGCGACCCGACCGCGTCGAATCCGACCTCCGGCGGCTCCACCGCTACTTGCTCTCGTACAAGCACCTCACCGACGGTTTGAGCGAGGAGCAGTATCAAACCTACATGGCGAACTTCGGATGACGCCGGCCGCGCCGTCGATGCTGCGGGCTGCGCCGGTGAAGAGCGGAAGCATTATTGAGACGACGACCGCCGGCTAGTCGTCGTCATCTTGCGGACGCCGCGGCGGCGCCTCGGGCCGCTCGGAGGATCGCCGGCCGCGATTCCGAGGTTCGGGTTTCGCCTGCGGCGACTCGATTCTCGGTTGCTCGCCTGGAGGAAAGCCCGGGCGGGCTTCCCGGTTCGGCTGTGGAGGTTGCAGAGCGGGTTGATCCTCCCCACGCCGCGGCGCAAATTGCACGCGGTCTCGCTCCCGACTTTGCCGAGCCTCCGGAGCTTCGCCGCGCCGATCCTGCGGGCGTACGCCGGGGAACGGAAGTTCGGGACGCGAGGGGCGCGCTCGTTGAGTCCGTTCCCGGAGCGCCCTTTCGTCAGGTTGTTGCTCGGGACGCAGCCCCGGAGGGAACGGGAGGTCGTCGATGAGGCGCGGCGGGTCGAAACCGCGCCGAGGCGAAATCGCTTCCTCCTCCCGGCTGGGGCGTCCCCGTTGGGATTCGGCATCGGGAACGCGTCCTGGAATTTGTGGAGACTCTGTTCGCGGATCCCGCCGGGACGGAGGCTGCTCGCCCGGGAGTCGGCGTCCGGGTTGTGCAGCCTCATGATCGGGCGTCCGCGGCTGCTTGGGATGCTCTGCATCAGGACGATCGCCGGCCGGAATATCCACGCCCGGCGACGCATCGCCGGGTTCGCGCGGCGCTCGATCGGGTCGCGGCGACGGGGCATCGCGCCCGACCGGCGGATTCTCCGTGGGAGCATCCTCATCCGATCGACGTACGGGCGGCCGCGCCCGCCTCGCATCTCCCACGGCGTCGTCTGTCTTGCCGCGATCGACGTCCGGGAATCGCGGAGCATCGGGTAGCCGCAGCCGGCCGGCGATTCCGCCGCGTTCTCGCACTTCGCCGCGCTGCGGCGCGTCGGCCTCGGCGGCGGCCTCGCCCTCCACTCGCAACCGTTCGCGAACCAATTCCTGCAGGTTGCCGGCCGACTCCGCCAGCCCGTGCCGTCGCTCATCGGCGAGCTGCTCGAAGCGAACGTCGCCCCGCGCATCGGCCGTCAACTCGCGCAGCGTCCGTCCCAAAAGCGCGTAATGAGCGCTGTCGTCGCTCTCCAGGCGCGACGCCAATTCCGCCTGCGCCTGGAATGTGCGCGGCGGGCGATACTCTTCGTGCCGCTCGAAGTACGTCCGCCACGCTTGCAAGCGTTGCGCGTAATCGACGCCGCGGACCTGATAGTACGTGCGATAGTAGGCGAACACCGGATCATACCGTCGCGCGCCCGCGTAATAGTCCGACCACGAATAGTAGCCGAGGTTCCGGTAATGATCCTGATAGTAGTCGCCGAAATAGTAGTGCCGGCCCCCCGGATTCACGAACAGGTGCAGCAATGCGCGACTGATGTCGATCGCCACTCGCGGCGTGTACGTGTACGCCGGGCGGCGATAAACCGGAGTCTGGAAATAAACGGGAGCGAAGCATTGGCCGCGGCGCACGAGCGTGTAATCCCAGTAGCCGTCGCAGAACACTACGCCGCGCGGCGTCCAGACGTAATGGGCGGGAACCCACACCCAACCCTCGTAATACGGCGACCAGTATCCCGGCCGCCAGGCGTAGACGCCGTCGCGATAGATCCAGCATCCGGTGACCCAGAAGTGCGTCGGCGAAGGCGCCGGACTGGTTGGGCCTCTTTCGAGGCTTTCAGGAGGCGCGGGCAGATATTCGACCTGCGCCGTCTCGATCGGCGTCCAGAACCCGGAAATCCACTGCCATCCGCCCGGCGCCTCCGTCCAATAGCCCGGGACCCACCGCATCTCCGGAGGCGGCGCCCGCCAGACGCCGCTGACCCAGAAAAAGACTTTCTCCACCGGGTCCCACATCCAATAGCCGGGGATCCAGATCACGTTCTCCCCCTCGGGCTTCACCTCCGGGGGAATCTCTTCGATCGGATTTGGCGGCTGCTCGGGAGCAATGGATCCCAACTCGGCGTCCTCATGCACGGGCTTGGCGAAAGCTTCGTGGATGGGACCTCGGAGCAGCTCGTGCCCCTCCCCTTCGCTTGTCGAGCCGGGCGCCGACGGCAACTCTTCTGGTTGTTGAGCGGCTATTCGCCCCGCAAGGATCACTGAGACGGCCAGGCACACGGCGGCGCCCGCGACTCTCGATAGCATTCTCGGTTTCACGGCCACTTCTCCAAA
>JAHWKS010000527.1 GCA_019347795.1 Planctomycetota bacterium
TCAGGTACGGCGCGTGCCGGTGGGGCCGGGGGGCGCGGGACTTATCAGCGCGATCGCCGTAAGCCCCAATGGAAGCTGGCTGGCTGCGGCGGGACAAGCCCCAGCCCGCGGCGAAGCGACGTTTCGGCAGTCGGGCACGCTGATGCCGCCCGCGGCGGTCACGTCCGAAATGCGCCTCGACCGCGGGGTCATCTACCTGTTCAGCCTGCAGACCGGCGCCGCTCGCGTGTTGCGCGGGCACACGCGCGCAGTGCAGTCCCTCGCGTTCGCCCCGACGGCCGATACTTCGCTCCTGGTTTCTCTGGCGGCGGAGATGGAAGAGGATGGCGTCTCGCGAGGCGAGCTAGCGTTGTGGGACGCGGACCAGGCGAAGCGAATCGCCGACAACGGCAATGTTTCTCAGCTTGGCGAATTGGCGAATGTGGGACGCCCGCAATTGGCCGTCACGGGCAATGGTGCTGAGAGCGTCGAGGTTCGCTACGTCGGCGGCGGCAAACTCTACGTGTGGCGCCCGGCTCAAGGCGATCTGCGCGAGGAACGGGTGTTGAAGGCGCCGGCCCTTCGGTCGTTCCCCTGCGTAACTTCCGACGGCGTCGTGGTGCTGGTGAGCTGGGGAGTCGGCGGAGAAGAGGTTCTCGCGTTCCATGCAAAGAGTCCAGCGGCAGCAGAGTGGCAAGACGTCTCTTTCCAGTTCAAACCGCAGGTGGCCGCCGCGGCGCCGTTTCGCCACGCCGGCCGGGACTACCTTTGTCTGGCGAGCGGGGTTGCGCAAGATCAAGATGTTGCGTACGCGATGTTCGTCTACGACGTGGCTCAACGGCGTTTGCTCAACCCGCAGGGTCGCGCCTTGTGGCGAATGCCGATAGAAGAGTTTACGCAGCCGACGATCGCCGCCAGCGTCGAGGGCGGCCTGGTCGCCGTGGGGCCGGACTCGGAGGATCGCGTGCAGGTGTTCGCCGCGGCCGATCTGGCGGGCGGCCGGTTCGCGCCGCAGATTATCCCCGGCGCCGGTCCCGCATGGCAGGGTGTTCGCTTCGCCGTGAATGGTAATGATCAAGGCCTGCTGCTCAAAGATGAGGAGGGAAGGCAGCACGTCTTCGATGCGGCCCGAGGGCGCCTGGCGCCGACGACCGAGGGCTGGAGCGAATCGTCTCCCTCGACCGCCGGCTGGCGATGGCGGGTTGGCGCCGCTTCGATCGCCGAGGGAGATTCGCTCGAAGTCATCAGCCCCAGCGGCGCCGCCACGATCCGGCTTGGACCGTGGCGCACGGTTTCGGCTGCGGCGGTGCTCCCCGCATGCGACCACGTGGATTTTCCCATCGTCGCCGTCGCCGCCTTCGATCGCTCGCTGGGTCGCCCCGTCCTTGCCCTTTATCACGCGCAGACGGGCGTCCAGTTTCGCGTTTACGAAGGGCACAACGACCGCATCCGCGATGTGGCGTTCTCGTCCGACGGGCGGCTGCTGGCCTCCACGGCGGAGGACCGCACGGTCTGCATCTGGCGCCTCACGGACATCGACAATATCTGGGGCGAGCGCGGAAAGCTCGACAACCGCGATGTCGTCGTCGGCGCCGATCTCCGCGTCGTCGCCGCAGCCCCGGCCTTTCCATCGGAGAAGCTTCGGCCGGGAGATCTGGTCACCGGCGTCGCGGCGCCGGGCGCTCGCCCGGTTGCGACCTCCACCTCGCTCGCCCTCCACGAGCATTTCGAGCTGCAGCGGCCGGGAACAAGGCTTTGGCTCCGCCGCAAGCGAGCGGCGTCGGAGGCGTTTGTGCTGGTCAACGTTTCTCAGGCGGTCGACGTGCAGCACCCGCTCTTGACGCTCGTGGCCATGCCGCAGGACCAGCAGTGGATCGGCTGGAATCCGCACGGTCCCTTTGAGTCGAGCGACCGGCAAATCGAGCGCCTGGTGGGATGGCATTTCAACACCGGCCGGGAGGACCCGCCCGCGCTCTTCGCCGACATCAACGAGTATCGCGAGGCGTACTTTCGTCCCGGCCTGGTGCGCATGCTGCTGGAGCGCGCCGAACTCCCGCCGGCCGAGGTTGCCGAACCGGAGATGTACCTGCGGCTGGAGGCAGGCGGGGCGCCGCTGGAAGCGAATGCGGACGGGGAGTACGTCGTTCACGCCAACGAGCTTGAGATCAAGGCGGTGTTTCACGGCCCGGCTGCGGAAACGGTGAACGGCGTCGTCTGGCGGCTCGACAGCGACAACCGCGAGCACGGCGATTTCGCGAGACATCCGCGACTGGACAATCTCTGGACGGCGAGAATCGGTCTCGCGTCGATGCCGCGGCGTCCGCGATCGCTGGAGATTCGTTTCACGACCGACGAAACGCCGGCCCGCCGCTTCGCCCGCATCACGCCGCTGCAGCTTCGGCTGCCGCCGCCGGGAATCACGCCGGAGGGGGTCTCTCCGGGAGAGCGCGTCGTCGTGAAGGAGCGGGACTTCGTGATCAAGGCGGCCATCGCCCGCTCCCGCCCGGACGAACCCTTCACCATCACCTTGTTGCACAACGATCAGCCGGCGCCCGGCGTCGCGGTCGAGGACGGGGCAATTCAGCACACGTTGTCGCTCAAGGAAGGCGAGAACCGCATCGAGCTGCTGGCGGTGAACGCGGCGGCGCCGGAGGCGCATCGCGAGGGAGAAACGTCGCGGCTCGCTTGGAGCGTGGTCTACAGTCCGCCCGGTCAGGCGCCGCCGCCGACCGTCGTGCTCCGGCAAAACGAGCGACCGCTTTCGCCGACGGAATCGTTGATCGTCGATAAGCCCGAACTGCGGCTCACCGGCGATATCACCGCGGCGCCGAATGAACAGCTTGCGGCGGTGCAAGTCTACCTGAATGAGCGTCTCCTCGCGGAGCCGGCCGTGGCGAACGTCGCGAACTTCGCATTGGACCAGGCGATACCGCTGCAGCCGGGGGCGCAGAAGATTCGCGTGGTCGCCGCCAGCGGGAACAGCATCGCGGCCGAGACGACGCTCGCCGTCGAGTACCGCCCGCGATTGCCGGACGTGCGCATCCTACGTCCGGCGGCGGATCACGAGCTGGTGAAGGGACGCGACGAGCCGCGAGTGGAAGTCGAAGTCGCCGCAACGCCCGCCGATGACGCGCATCCTTACCGGATCGAGTTGCTGCTGAATGGCAAAGTCGTGGCCGAAGCCGAGCCTGAAGACTTCAGCCGTAAGCAGACGATCGTCTGGGCCATAGAACTCGATCAAGACCAGAGTGATCAAGAAGTGCGGGTGCGCGTGAGCAATGTCTGGTCGCCGGCGCTCGCGGCGACGCGGTCACTACGTTTCCTCCGGCCGCCGAGGATTGCGAGAATGGAGCAGCCGGCAACGCCGGTGCGGTTGGAGAAGCCCTTCCTCGACGTCGTGATGCTCGTCGAGACGCCGGCCGATTTGCCGCTGGACGCCGCCGACGCGAGGTTCCTCGTCAACGGCGCCGCCCGGCAACCCACGTCGCTGCGGCCGCTGGAGACGCGCGGCGATCTGCAGACGTGGAGAGTTGAACTGGCCGGCGTCCCGCTGGACAAGGACGCAAACCGCGTGGAGCTTCGCGTCGCCAACCGCGACGGCTTGGGAGCGCCGCAGGTCATCAGAGACATCGCCATCGCCGCGCCGAAATACCAGCCGCCCCTTGTGCAGTTGTCGGCCACGGGCGCCTCCGATCGCCGCCGCGTCAAAGTGGAGGTGAAGGTCGCCTCGGACGACCTGCCGGCGCGGGTCGAACTGCGTCCGGCCGGATCGCTGACGGCGTTCGCCCGCCGAGTCGTCAAGGAATCGCCCGCCCGGTTCGAATTCGAAATAGAATTGCATGCCCCGATCACGGTTTTGGAGGCGGCGGCTGTTAACTCCGCGGGGGAGCAGACGGCCCTCGCGGAGATCGCCTTCGCCCCCTCGCCCGTGCGTCTGGCGGAGCTTCGTCTCGTGGACGAGTCGGGCGCGGTGGATCTGTTCACTCCCGCGCCGCGCTCCCTGGCCGAGGGCGCGCCGACGCTGGAAGGCCGCGTCGTTTTTGCGGATGCGAAGGATGAGCGGCTCGCCAGGCCGCTCCACGCGCACATCTTCGTGAACGGTTTTCTCCAGGTGGTCCCGCTCGGGCCGGACGACGGCGAGGGAGGGCGGCGATTCTTGGCGCCGGTCATTCTCCACTACGCGGAGGACAATCAGATCCGCGTGGAACTCCCCGAGTTGCCGGAAGCCCGGGACGGGGCGACGCCGCCGGCGGCGGTGGCGTGCGCGGCGCCGGCCCGCGTCGAGCGTCTGCACGTGTTGCTGGCTTCCGTGGAAGAGGAGGACAGCGATCAGCTCCAAGACGCGGCCGTGCAGGCCCTGGCGGCGAAGCCCGATCCGCCGGACGCCCCCTTTCCCAATCAGTTCGCCTCACGCGCCTTCGCGAAGATTTTCTTCTACGATCCGCTCTTGGGCGGCCGCCTTGATCCTGAGCGGCTGCGGTTTGCGCTGCTGGAAATCAAAGACGCTATTCAGCTCCAGCAGGAAGTCGGCGGAGGACCACCCAACGACGTAGTCATGGCGTACTACCGCGGCCGCGAGGATTATGAGGATTCGCGTGGGCGGTTCTCGATCCGGCTGGGCGGCGGCGCGGGCGATGGCGGCGGTGATTCGTTCGCGGGTGATCGGCTGCACGATTTCCTCGCCGAGATCCCCGGCGCGACGATGTTGCTGCTCGACGTGGTCCGCCAGCGGCTCGATTCCGCCGAGGAGCGTGAAGCCGGCCTGGCGTGGCCGAGCGACTCGCACACGGCGCTCTTGCGGGCGCGGCGTTCCGCCTCGCCGGCAGCCGGGACGCCGGGGTCGCTAATTGACGCATTGACGCGCGTCGCGGCGCACGCCGATCCGCTCAGCCTGGCGGCGCTGAA
>JAHWKS010000528.1 GCA_019347795.1 Planctomycetota bacterium
AACGCGTCGTCCAATTCGCAGATGGCTTGATACGCCTCCCGCTCATCCGCCGACAGCGACCCCGACTTGCGTTTGGCGAGCAAATTTTCAAATCGCTCTTGCAGCTTCTGGCTTGCTCGTAACACGAGCGTCCCCTCGATTTCCTCGACGGATACGGCGCCGTCGGGAAGGGCATGCACCCAAACGAACGAATCGCCGCCGAATGCGGCGGGCGACCCAAAGGCGGAAGTTTCGTGCGACATAGGGGGAAGACCAACCAGCGTATTAGAGCGTTAGCTACTATCTTAGCTGTTGTTGAATTGAACTCCAACGGTCGAAAGCAGAAGCTTTTGAATCCGCCACAACGGCACGGCTATGGCTTCTGGGCCGTGTGCAGATAGTTGAGGATCTCCAAAATCTCCTCCTTCGTGAACCGGTCCATCAAGCCCTTGGGCATCATCGAGGTGGAGGACTTGGCCATCTCGTCGATGTCTTCGCGGGCGATCACCTGCGGCTTCGGATCTTCGGGATTCGTGATCAAGGTGATCGTCTCCGCGTTCTGATCGGTCACGATGCCCGAGAGGACCTTGCCGTCGGCGGTGAGCACGTTGTAGAGGGCGTACTTCGGCTCGACCTTGTGCGAGGGATCGAGAATCTCGCGAAGCACCGCGGCGTGGTCGCCTTTGTTCCGCTGGAAGACCTCGCTCAAGTCCGGACCTACGGCGCCGCCTTGATCGCGAATCTTGTGGCACTGCAGGCACGTCGCCTCTTTGAACAGGCGTTCGCCCAGATCTGGCGGACGGCTCGAAATCGCGGCGGCCAGATCACCGGAAAAATCCTCCATCGTCCAGCTTTGCACGAACTCGCGGGTAATGCCCAGCGGGTCGGCCGGCGGCGTCGGATCGGCCCGCCAGGCGTCGAGGTCATCGACCACTACCATCACCCCGTACATCCGCATCCAGTGGTTCGGGAACGTGCAGACATAGGGATACTCGCCCGGCGTTTGCGGGGCGGTGAACGTGAGCACGTCCTGGCTGTGCGCCGGGACCATGCGCGTGGCGAAGAGGACGTTCTCCGAGTCGGGGGTGAATTGGCGGCCGTCGGCGTCCACCGCGGGGGACATTCCGGCCGCCTCTTGCGCGACCTCGCGAAGCTTGCCCGGAGCGCAGATCACGAGGTTGTGCGACATCAGGTCCGGGTTCCGCAGCACGAGCTGCACCGGCCGCCCCGCCTCAACGGCGAAGTAGGGGGTGTCGTACCGCATCTCTTCCTGAATCGTGTTGATCTGCACGACGCGGACCACCACCTCCCGCAGCCGGTCGCGATAGCGTCGCGCGTCGGCGACCGGCAAGAGCGCGAGCAGCTCGTCGGCCAGGTGCATCGCTTCCAGGAAGTCCGGCGTGGTGCGCTTCGCCGCCGGCGTCGCCTCTGCGTGCTTCACGAGGATTTCGACCACCTGAGCAGCGGCGTCGCCAGGTCGCTGATCCTTGGGGATTTGAAGAAGCGTATCGACCGCGGCTTCACGAAGCTTCGGTGAGGCGACCAGCGGCGCGATGAGTTGAAACGTCTCGCTTTGCTGCGTGGGGATCGACGCCAGCGCCTCGATCGCGGCGCGGCGAACGGCGATCGACTGCGAATCGGCCAGGCACTCCAAGACGCGGTCTCGCAGCGATGCGCGGATCGCGCGGCTCGGGATGAGCGGCGCGGCGGCAAGAAAGTCTCGCTTTCCCGCGGCAGACTTCCTCCCGATCTCCCACGACGACGCAGCATTGCCGATGGCGATTAAGCCCGCGTGCCCGGCGGACCGCACGGCTGGATTCTCGGAAGCCGTGGCATCGCGAAACCTTACCGCATGCTTGGACAACTCCGCCGCCGGCTGGCGCAGGAGAATCTCCGCCAGTTGCCGAATGACGGTTCGCTCGGAATCGACCTCGCCGTCCAACCGGCCGAGGGCGGCGAGCAGCTCGTCGATCTGGCTGGCGCCGTGGAGCCGGCTCAGCGCCTCGGCCGCCTCCTCGCGATCCTGCCGCGAAACGCCCGGCCGGAGCAAGATGGCCTCGTACACGGGGCTGCTTTTCGCATCCTCGGGAGAACGCTCTACGAGCAATAACTGCGCGGGCGAAAGCCGAGCGAGCTGGAACTCCACAATTCGGGGCGACTTGTCGAGAAACACCAGCGGCGGCGGTTGCTTCGACTCGCCATGATCGTGACCCGCGTGGTTATGCCCGTGATGGGCATGCGCCCGCTCCGGCGCCGGCCCGACCACCAGCTCCTCCAGCACGCGGACCGTCTCGTCGAGCGTGTACGCGAGGTACTCGTCCATCTCGTAATTCAGCACCTCAAGGGCGATCTCCAGCGATTCTTTCGAATGGATGAAGCTGCACGCCCGCACCGCCTCCAGCCGCACGCGGGGATGCGAATCATTCGCCTTCGCACGCACTAGCGCCAGCGGATCCTGAACGCGATCCCGCCAGAAACTCAGCACGCGAACCGCCGCCGCCCGGGCGCGGTGATCCGGCGACTCCAACAGCTTCGCGAGCAGCTCCTCGTTCACCACGTTGTGCGTCTGATAGATCCACAGCCCCTCCAGCAGATGATGCTGATAGCTGCGATGCTCGGGATCGAGGTCGTCAATCCACTTTTGGAGCGCGGCGATCACCTCGGCCGTGCCGCGCTGTGCCAACTCGCGGCGGGCGCGGTACCGCGTGCGATCTTCCGGCTCTTTCAACAACTCGAGCAGCGAAGCAACCGGCGCCCCGGCAATCTGCGGCGGATGCAAGAGCGGCCGGCCGTCGTACATGACGCGCCAAATCCGGCCGTGGCTGTGATCGCGGTGCGGCTCGCGGAGGTTGTGCTGCAAATGGCCGATGAGCGCGTTGTGCCAATCGACGATGTACAGCGACCCGTCCGGGGCGAACTGCAGATCGACCGGCCGGAAGTTGCCGTCCTGCCCGGTCACCAGCGGCTCGATCTCGACGCCGAAGAATCCCGAGTCCTTCTCGTGCATGCGATGCTGCAGCACCGCCAGGTCGCCGATCACGTTGTTCAAGAGAAAGTTGCCCTGGGCTTCCGGCGGGAAGTTACGGCTGGAGACGATCTCGCACCCGGAGGATGGGCGTATCCGCTTGACGATGAACGTGGAGATCGACTTATCGCTCTTCGAGCCGCCCCAGTCGAGCGCGCCGTCGCGAGCGCCGCCGGGATGCTTGTCGGGATAGGGCACAAACCCTGAGATCGGCGCCGCCCAATAGTTGTTGCCCGGCGAGGCGTCGGCGATGAAGTTCTGCCCCCAGCGATCGAACACGTGCCCCCACGGGTTGGCGAAGGCGAGCGAGGCGTGCACCTCGAACTTCTCCGTGCGCGGGTCGTACCGCCACACGCCGGCGTCGGCCAGCCGCACGGGACCGTCGATCGTTTCGACCGCCGACTGCTTGAAGGTCCCCTCCTGAAAGTACAACGCGCCGTCCGGCCCCCACTCGAACGCCGCCGGTCCGTGGTGCGAGTCGGCCGAGTCCAGCCCCACGATGCGGCGGATGCGGACGTCGGCCCGATCGTCGCCGTCGGTGTCCTGCAGGAACAGAACGTCGGGTTGCTGGGCGACGAACACGCCGCCGCGGCCAAGTTCGAAACCGGTCGGCTGGTGCAGCCCGCCGGCGAACACTTTGCACTCGTCAGCCCGGCCGTCGCGGTCGCGGTCCTCCAGGATGAGCAGCTTGTCGTCGAGCTTCGTCTTCGGCTTCCAGTGCGGGTAGGACGGCATCGTGGTTACCCACAACCGGCCTTGGCCGTCGAAGTTGATCGCCACCGGATTGGCCAACGCGGGAAACTGCTCCTCGGAGGCCACCAGGTTGATCTTGTACCCGGGCGGCAGCTTGAACAGTTTTTCCTGCTCGGCCGCGGTGCGGTATTCGAGGGAGCCGAGCTTTCCCGCCCGGCGGTTGGGATCGTCGTCGCCGCCGACGTTGGACTTGGGGGTGATGAAGGGGAGCGTGTTGCTGTCATCCACCTCCGGCGGAACGTCCTTGCTTTGGGCCACGCGCCAGATGCGGGCGTCGCGAATGGCGCACATCTGGTCGAGGATCGCCCGCTCGCGCTCCATCACGTCCGTGTTGTTGTACGTGCCGTCCGAGCCGGCGGCGCCGCGCTTTCCGTAGATCGAATAGCCGTTGACGGCGCGATAGCGATGCCACCAGTGAAAGCTCTTGTCCGTGATCTCGGATCGCAACTCCTCGTTTAACCGCGACCCAGCGGGTCGCGCGTCGGTGGAGTCCGAACCGCCGAACAGCTCTCGATCCAAAATCGGCGCCAGCGCCCGGTACCCTTCCTCATTGAAATGTGCCCCGTTGAGCGTCAGCCGCTCTTCGCTTTTCTCGAACAGCTCCTTGGTCGGCGTAAACAGATCGACGAACGCTACTCCGGTCTCTTCGGCCACGTCGCTCATCGCAGCGGCGTACGCTGCCAGGCGGCGGTTGTGCTCGACGCCGTCGGGCAGGTTGGGGTCCCCCGTGTTCTCAAAGGCGATCGGCGAAATCAGCGCCATCCGCGGCGGCCCCTTGCCGCTGTAGTCCTTCGTCTTTGTCTCTTCGATGAGCTTCTTTAGATCGGCCCGAAAAGCGGGCAGCCCCGCCTCGCCGGCGAACGATTCGTTGTAGCCGAAGAAAAACAGTACGACACTCGCGCCGCTGTGCGTGAGGTGCTCGTCGGGGCTGCCGAAGTTGAGCGACCGAATCCGCTGGAACGGCTCATCGCCGGGAAAGCAAAGGTTGCGGACCACCAGCTCCTGCTCGGGAAACCGCTGGTAGAGCAACGTCTCCCAAAAGCTATGATGCTGCATCCGCTCCCCCAGGGCGTTGCCGACCAGGCAGACGTGATCCCCCTTCTCCAGCACGAGCGG
>JAHWKS010000529.1 GCA_019347795.1 Planctomycetota bacterium
CTTCCGATCTTGACCTCGTCGCCCATGACTTGCGTGAAAGAGACCGTCGGGGCGCTTTCCTGCTCCATACGAAAGATGTATTCGACGTCGGCGATCACCAGCGCGTCGCCGTCGCGGAGCGGCGACTCTTCCACCCGGGTCCCGTTGACGAAAGTGCCGTTGGTGCTGCGGAGGTCGCGCACCCGCCATCCTTCGCCGCGGCGCTCGATGACGGCGTGCTCCCGCGAGACGCGGTTGGAGTCGATCGGCAGGTCGGCCGTCTCGCTTCGCCCCATGATGAACGCTTCGGCCTCCAGGGGGATGGTCTCCGAAACGCTCCCCGACGGGGGCGTGAACTCCAGCCAGGCGGCGATCCGCGGCTCGCTCAAAACTTCAGTTTGCATGGGCAGTACCGGCTGAAACACGAGCGCCGCTACGGGCGCAATTGCTGCGCTGAAACTATAGCATTCAAAACTTTCTGCTTGGGAAATGCCCGCTTCCCCGTCAACCCTTGCGTCTGTGGCCTAGAGTTGTGATGGTCGCGCGCGCCATTGCGCGCCGATCGCAGAACGAGCGCCCTTGTCGATCTCTTGCTGGAACCGCCCATGTCGGACAAAAGTCTGCATCCTTGGAAGATCCTGCTCGCTTCGGAAGATCGCGGTTTGCTGCGCGCGCTGTCCCGTTTCTTGCGGGTGTTCGGCTGCGAGGTGGACGAAGCAGCGGACGCCCAACAAGCCCTGGCCGCCTGGGAGGCGAAGCGTCCGGACTTCCTGATCATCGACGGCGACCAGGCCTTCCAGCGGAGCCTCCAGCGGTGCATGTCCACCTGCGTCATGGGCGAAACGGCTAAGGTCTATACCTTTCTCCTTGTCGAGCAGGGGAAGTGCGACGCCGCGGCGGCGCTGGCGGCGGGCGTCGATGATTTTCTCCGCAAGCCGTTCGACTACGGCGAACTGCTGGCGCGGCTGCAGACCGGCGCCCGCTCGCTGGAGTTCGAACGCCGCCTCCGCCGCCAGGCCGGCGCCCATCCCTTGACCGGCTGCCTCACGCGCTCCGCCTTGCTGCGGCGAATGCGGGTTGAGTTGGCGCAGGCCGCGTCGGCGGACCGCTCCTACGCCTGCGTGATGCTCGACCTGGATTTCTTTTGCCGCGTCAAGCACCTTTACGGCTTCGGGGCGGGCGATACGCTCCTGCGCGTGGTGGGGGAGACGATCCGCCGCCGCTGCACGGAAGGCGAGACGTTGGCGTGCTTCGGCGCCGACCGCTTCGGCGTCTTCCTCCACGATTTCTCCGAAAGCGATGCGGCCGATTGGGCCGAGCAGATCCGCGCCGAGTTGGCCGAGGCGGAGTTCGCCTGGGAGAGTGCGGTGGTGCGCGTCACCGCCAGCTTCGGCGTCGCGGCGGCCCGCGGCAAGTCGATCCGGGCGGAGGATTTTATCGAGATGGCGAGCGAGGCGCTGCGTTACGCCAAATCGTCGGGCCGCAACTGCGTGGCGCGATACCGCGAGTTCGATGACGAATCGCGAGCGTGGACCGACCTGGCGGCGCCGGGCCGGCTCTTCGAGCGCACTCTGGCCCGCGATGTGATGTTGCCCTGCGCCGTTGTGCTTTCTCCCAAAGATCCCCTTTCGGCGGCGGAGCGGGCCTTCGGCAGGACGCGACTCGGCGCACTGCCGGTCGTTGACGCCAGCGGCAAAGTAAAAGGGCTCCTGCTGGAGGAGACCGTATTCGACGAACTGAGTGACAGCCGCCGGCGCACCGCCACCGTGGGCGAGGTGATGCTCGCCGATCCGCCGCAGTTCCCCGAGCAGGAGAAGTTCGCCTCGCTCTTGGACTTCTTCACCCGCCAATCACACGCGGCGGCGATCATCACCGACAACGGCCGCCCCACGGGCATCATCATGCCGCAAAACCTGGCGACCCTCACCACGCCGCTCCACTCCGCAAGCTTCGCCCCCGACGACCCCGACCTCACGGGAAGCGAGTTGCTGGTCGTGCCCGAACTCTGCCCCGCCGGCGACTCGGCGCTGGAGTAAAGCCGCTGAGCGTCGCCCGCTCGTCATTGCTATACGTCGTCACGGCGTCCGACGGAGGGATAGAATCGGGTTGAACAAACCGCGGAGCTTAGATTTCACTTTGTCGCGTCCCGGAAGGCCCGCTCCACGAGCTCCGGCAGCACGGTTGCCGCGGTCCCTTTCAGGCAGATGTGGGCGTCGCCTTCGTGCGGATCGATCGCGATCACGCAGGCGCCGTGGGATTGCGCCTCTTGCGGCAAGAGGGCGGCGGGCCAGACGGCGCGGGAGCAGCCGACCTGGATCAGCACGTCGCACCCACGGCATTCCTCCTGCGCCAGCGTCCAGGCCGGCTCGGCCATCGCGTCGCCGAAGAGCACCAGGTTGGGGCGATGCAGCCCGCGCGGTCCGGCCCCCAGCAGCGGCCGCACCGCCGCCAGGGTCCGCGTGAGCGGGAGCCAGCCGCGGCGGGCGCGGTCGAGCTTCTCGGCCATTCGCCGCAGGTCGCGCCGCGACAAGAGCCGCAGGAACCGCCCTTCGCGCGTGACGATCTCGAAGAGCGAGCCGTGCAGCTCCCGCACCAGGGTGCTCCCCGCTTCCTGGTGCAAACCGTCGATGTTCTGCGTCACCACCCTTACGCCCACGTGCCGCTCCATGGCCGCGGCCGCGAGATGTCCCGCGTTCGGGGCGGCATGCGCGATTGGCGCCACGACCGCGTGTACGAACTCGGCCAGGCGCCGCGGTTGCGTCGTCGCCGTGCGCCACAGCCCCCGCCAGGAGGCGAACTGCTCGGGCGGGAACTCCCGCCAAAAGCCCGCGTCGTCGCGAAAGGTGGGAATGCCGCTCTCGGCCGAGGCCCCCGCGCCGCTGAACACCACCACTTCCCGCGCGCTCCGCAATCGCCACGCCGCTTCGGTTAAGAGAGATTCATCCAGCATGAGGATTCGGCGGCGCGGCATTTGATGCGGCCGCACTAAGGAAGTTCGATGGGTGATTTCTGGGAACCTTTTTTCCACGGTTTCTCCAGCACCAAATGCCGCGCCGCCCTGCGAGCCCCGATTACCTTTAGGGCCGCTTCCGCAGGCGCGCGAGAGCGCGGCCGGCGCGCCGAATGGATCATCCGGCGTTCAGGAGCGAAAGGAGCACGAACATCAACAGCGCCCCCACGGCCATCGAGACGGGTACGGAGATTGCCAACGTGATTGCCACGACCGTGCCGATCTGCGTGCCGCGCTGCGAGGGGAGAGGCGGGGGGGAGGACAAGCGCCGGGGACGCGGGATCGTCGGGCTTTTGATCGACGTTGTGTCTTGACCGGCCCCGGCCACCGGGTCGGTCGTCTGTGAGATCTGGCTGGGGCTGCTGTCGCTTTTGGCGGGGGCGCCTTCCGTGTCGGCGTCGAGCGCCACCTCCACGGCGTCGTCGCTGCCGGGCAGGGGAGGCGGCGTCCACGGAGAGCGGTTCAGCCGCCGCGTGGGGAGCGCCTGCGACTGTCCCGCCCACGGCTCCAGCCGCTTCACCACTTCGGCCGCCGAGGGGATGCGATCCTTCGGATCCTTCTCCATCATGTCGGCAATGATCTCGACGAACTCCTCGCTGATGTCGGGCGTGAACCGCCGCGGGTGCCACGGCGTGTCTTCGCAATGCCGCCGCGCCTTCTCCGCCGCCGTGCCGCCGGGAAAAGGCACCTTCCCGGTGACCGCGTAGTAGAGCGTGCAGCCGAGCGAGTAGATGTCGCTGGCGGGGGTGATCTTCGCCGGGTTCTTGATCTGCTCGGGCGAAAGATAATCCGGCGTGCCCACCACCTTGCCGGCGCGCGGATCATTGGCGCCTTCATCCAGCCAGCCGGAGAGCCCCAGGTCGGAAACCTTCGCCATTCCCTTGGGCGTCACCAGCACGTTGCCCGGCTTCACGTCGCGGTGGATCAGGCCGCGCTCGTGGGCGTGCTCCAGCCCCATCGCGGCCTGCGACATGATGTGCGCGGCCTGCTGCACGGTCAGCTTCCCCTCGTTCCGCACCAGCCGCCGAAGGTCGGCGCCGGCGACGTACTCGGTCACCAAGAAATAAACGTTGCCGTCGTGCCCGGCGTCGTAGGCCCGCACCAGGTTGGGGTGATCGAGTTGGGCCTGGGTGCGAATCTCGCGATTGAACTTGGCGATCGACTCGGGGGTGGACTTGTTCAGCGGCAGGACTTTAATCGCCACCTCACGACCCATCATCTCGTGGATCGCCTTGAAGACCTGACCCATGCCCCCCTGGGCGATCCAGTCGGTGACGATATAAGGTCCCAGGGAAAGCTTCTTACGTCCCGAACGGAGCTGGTCGGCCTGGTACGCGGTGAGCACCCCCATCTCGACGAGCATGGCCGCCAGCAGGGCGTCATCGACGAGGACGTCGGGAAACGAAGGCCCGCCCGGCGGATGACGGATGGCCGAGACGGCGTCTTCAATTTGCGCCTCGGTCACCAAGCCGCTGGCCAGCGCCGTCGCGCGAAATTTCGACGGGTCGCCGCTCACGACAGGCAGGGGGAAGAGGGGAGCGAACAGCAAATCGGAGCCACCTTAACTTACGCCGTAAGGCGGGACGCGCCAAGCCGCTGCGCGTATTCGAAGTTACGCGTCGGCGAGAATCTCGACGCACTCGGCGTCATCGTGCTTCGGGCTGTTCACGCGGATGCCCACGGGGCTGATGAGTATCTCCGTCGCGTCGTACGATCGCAGCAGCGGGAGAAGCTGTTCCTTGTCCTCGACTCTCGGATCGAGCCACAGAGCGTAGTCCTCGGGCGCCAGGATCACCGGCATACGGTCGTGGTAGGGACGGGTGACGTGGTTGGCGGCGGTGGTGATGATCGTGCAAGTTTCCAGCGCCGATCCTTCCT
>JAHWKS010000530.1 GCA_019347795.1 Planctomycetota bacterium
GGGCCTGGCCGCGGTCGCGCAGGGTCGGGCGCTCGCGGCCGGAGTCGCCGAGGTCCTTTTGGAGGTCTTTAAGCTGCTCGTTGGCTTCGACGGCGTCTTCGCGTAGGTCGTCCAACGTAATCGAGCCGGTCGCCAGTCCTTCAACCGTCGTGTCGAAGTAGTCCTGCACCTGCGGCGTTCCGAAGCCGGGCAGGAGAAGCTGCAGTTGCTCCTTCAGTCCCAGCGGCACGCCTTCGCGGCGAAGCTGCTCGACCGCCTCTTCCGGCGTGCCGAAACGCTCGCCGTTCCCTTCCAAATCCTGCAGCCGCCGCGGGCCGAAGTCTTTGGGCGCCAGGTTCTCGACGATCTCTTCCGGCGTCTCGCCGTACTTCCGCCACCATCCCTCCGGCCGGCCGTCTTCGGCGTCGGCGCCGCGCTCGCCTTGCGGGGAAACGCGCGGAGGCCGGGCGGGACGATCGCCGAGGATCACCGCCGCCACCTTGTCCCGCGGTATGGAGATTTCGCCCAGAATCTCGTTCTGGATCTTCACCGTGTTGTCGTCCATGGCGATCACCTTGCCCGTCAGCGTGTCGCCGTTGGCAAGCTCCAGCGTATCGCCCGACACGAGCGCGGGCGAAAAAGCCAGCATCGTGAAAGCCGCGATCGTTGCGCAGATACGTTTCATTGCTCAACCTCCTGATTGGTTCCCAAGGTTCGTGCCGCTCCCTTCCCTATAGCCGATTTGCGCGGGACCGTCGAGCAAATTCCGCACGGCGATCGCTATCTACGTGCACGATCCGCGCCGAACGGGAGTGGTTCGCACGTTTCGAGCAACTCACGAGGCCCGCCCGTCGAGCTCTTCCCAGCGGTGATAGGCGGCCGCGAGCTGCCCTTCCAGTTCGAGCAGATGCTCTTTGTCGGCGGCGATCTGCCAGGCCGGCTGCTGGTAGTAGTCGGCCTGGGCCATGCGGTCGTGCAGCGATGCGATCTCCGCCTCCAGCGACTCGATCTTCTCGGGCAGCGCCGCCAGCTCTTGCTCCTCTTTGTACTTGAGGCGCCGCCGCGGCCGCTCGGCTTCCGTCTTGCGCTGCGGCTCTTCGGCAGGCGGCTTCGGACTTGCCGGCCCCTCGCCCGCCGGATCGGGACGTTGGCGAAGCCAGTCGTCGTAGCCGCCGTCGTACTCCTTCACGCCGCCTCGCTCGAAGACGATCGTGCTGCCGACCACGTTGTTGAGGAACTCGCGATCGTGGCTGACCAGAAGGACCGTGCCGGCGAAATCGACCAGGCGCGACTCGAGCAGCTCCAGCGTCTCGGTGTCGAGGTCGTTGGTCGGCTCGTCCAGGACGATCACGTTGGCGGGCTTGGCGAAGAGCTTCGCCAGCAGCACGCGGTTCCGCTCGCCGCCCGAAAGGAAGCCAATCGGCGTCCGCGCCCGCTCCGGGGTGAACAGGAAGTTCTGCAGGTAGCCGATGATGTGCTGGGCCTTGTCGCCGACGCCGACCGACTCGTAACCATTCGCCACGTTCTCCTGCACCGTGCGCTCCGGATCGAGTTGCTCGCGAAGCTGGTCGAAGTAGGCGATCTCGAGGTTGGTTCCCAATCGCACCTCTCCCTCCTGCGACGGCAACTGCCCCAGGAGCAGCTTCAAGAGCGTCGTCTTGCCGGCGCCGTTGGGACCGATCACTCCGATCTTGTCGCCGCGCAGGATCGTGGTCGAGAAGCCCTCGACGATCGGCCGCCCCTCGTAGGCGAACTTGAGGTTCTTCGCCTCGGCCACCAGGTTGCCGCTCCGCCGGCCCTGCTGAATCTCCAGCCGGACATTGCCGGGATCGGATCGCCGCTCGGCCCGCACGCGCCGCATTTCCTTGAGGGCCCGCACGCGTCCCTCGTTGCGGGTTCGCCGGGCCTTAATTCCCGTCCGGACCCACGCCTCCTCCTGCGCCAGCTTTTTGTCGAAGAGGGCGTTCTGCTTCTCTTCCGCCTCCAGCGCCGCGTCTTTGCGGCGGACGAATGTGTCGTAATCGCACGACCAGTCGAAGAGCCGGCCGCGGTCGATCTCCAGGATCCGCGTCGCCAGGCGGCGGAGGAACCTGCGGTCGTGCGTGACGAACATCAGCGTCCCCGGCCACCGGCGGAGGAAGCTCTCCAGCCACTCGATGGCGTCGATGTCGAGGTGGTTGGTCGGCTCGTCCAACAGAAGCAGGTCCGGCGCGGCGGCGATGGTCCGAGCCAGCAGCACTCGCCGCTTCATGCCGGAGGAGAGCAGCTCGAAGCGGTCGGCCGCGTCCAGCGCCATCCGCGAGAGCGTCTGCTCCACCCGATGATTCGCCTGCCAGGAGTCCTCCACTCCGGCTGGAGCGACCCCTCCCGCCACGACGTCCTGCACCGGGCCGTGCAAATCGCGCGGCACGTGTTGCGAGAGAAGCGAGACCGACACCCCGGGCGCCGCCTGCACTTCGCCGTGGTCCGGCTCGACCTCGCCGGCGATGATTCGCAGCAGCGTGGACTTTCCCGCGCCGTTGCGTCCCAACAGGCCGATCCGCTGCCCCGGCTCGATCCGGCAACTGACATGGTCCAAGAGCGCCGGCCCGCGATAGCGGATTGTCAAATCATCAAGCGTCACCAGCGCCATGCCGCGATCTACCCCTACCGAAAGAGAGAACGTATATCGAACGTTCAGCCTACCACGCCCCCGCCCTCGCCGGCAGGCCGTGACGGCGCCTCCCGCAACGTGTCATTCGCAAACGTGAAGGGCGTTCTGCGGATCTCGGAACCCTTGCGGCTTCGGCTACCGCCAAAACGGCCCGCCGCCGGAGGGCGGGCTGCGTCGTCCGTTCCGCATCCACCTATTGTTTCGTCGCCGCCGGCGCCGCTCTGCTGTGGCGGTGCACGGAGGACGGCCGGCTCAATCATCCATAAATTCCGCGATCAGCCGCGGCGGAAACTGAACTTGAAGCGCCTTCCGCGAATGCCGTATAGTCCGCCCTCATTCGCGGTAGGCGCCGTTCGCCATCGCCCGAGGGGGCGTGCGCCCAAGGCGCGTCCCAACTCGGCTCCGCCCAGGAACGTGTGCGTCGTATGATTGCTCGACTTGCACTGGTGTGCCCGGTCTATGCTGTCATACACTCCGCTTGCTTTGCGTTCGCGTACCTGCTGCGGTTCGAATTCGCCCTGACGCCGGCTGAGGTGCGCGGAGTCCTCGCCGCGCTACCTTTGGTGCTGGGCATCAAGCTCCTCTGGCTGACGGCCAGCCGCGATTGGAGGCGGCGCCACCGCTACACGACCGCCGCCGACGTGAAGACGCTGCTGATTGGCGTCGCGGCGACCGGCGCGGCGCTGTGGGTCGCCAATCACCTCTTTCTTCTGAGAATTCCACGCTCCGTGCTGCTGCTGGACGCATTGCTCAGCATCGTGGCGATCGGCGGCCTGCGAGTTACCCTGCGATTGTGGAACGACATCGGCCGGCCCGCAGGCGGCGCGGTCCGTCGCACGCTGATCTACGGCGGCGACTCGCAGGCGGTCAGCCTGCTCCGCTCCCTGCAGTTCAGCGGGGCGGAGTACGTCGTCGTGGGGATGGTCGATCCTGATCATCAGGCGGCGGCCGCGATCGTCGCGGGAAAGCCGGTGGTGGCGAGGAATCGGCTCCTGGAGTCCGCCCGCCGGCTGCGCGCGCAGCACCTGTTGATCCCCAGCAGCGTCCCCGGGCCGGTGGTGCGTGAGCTGGTGCGCGAGCTGCACGCCGAGGGAATCCAGACCCACGTCATCCCCGCGGTCGGCGAAATCGTGGAGGGACGCTACAAGTTGTCGATCCGCGACGTCGCGATCGAAGACCTCCTTCGGCGACCGGCCGCGCAGCTCAACCTGGATCAGATTTCCGGCTACATTCGCGGCAAGCGGGTGCTGGTGACCGGCGGGGCGGGGAGCATCGGATCGGAGCTTTGCCGACAAATCCTGGAGTTAGGACCGGAGTCGCTGGTGCTGCTGGACCAGTCTGAGTTCGGCATGTTCGCGATGGAGCAGGAGCTTTCCGCACGCGGGCCCTCCGAGGCGCAGCTCCATTACGCCATCGGCGACATCCTCGACCGCGAGGCGCTGTGGCGCCTGGTGGAGGAGCATCGCCCGCATCTGATTTTCCACGCGGCGGCCTACAAGCACGTGCCGCTGATGGAGGCCAATCCCCGCGAGGCGATTCGGAACAACGTGCTGGGAACGCGAAACGTGGTGGACGCCGCCGATCATTGCGAGGCGGAGGCCCTGGTGCTCATCTCCACCGACAAAGCGGTTCGCCCGACCAGCGTCATGGGCTCCACAAAGCTGGTCGCGGAAAAGTATCTGCAAGCCGTGGCGGCGCAGTCGCAGGTTCGGCTGGTGACGGTGCGGTTCGGCAACGTGCTCAACTCCGTCGGGAGCGTGGTGCCCACCTTCCGCCGGCAGATCGCCGAAGGCGGCCCGGTGACGGTGACCCACCCCGACATGGTCCGCTACTTTATGACCATTCCCGAGGCGGTCCAGCTAGTGCTTCAAGCCGGCGCCATCGGCCAATCGGGCGATCTGCTCATTCTCGACATGGGCGAACCGGTGAAGATCGTCGATCTGGCCAAAGACATGATCGAACTTTCCGGGTTGAGCTGCCCCGACGACATCGACATCGTCTTTACCGGCGTGCGGCCCGGGGAAAAAATGTATGAGGAGCTCTTCTACGACTTCGAGCACGGCGTTTGCAAAGTTCACGAGAAGATTTTCCTGGCCCCGCGGAGCAATGTGAACCTGCTTCAGGTGCGGCGCGATATGCAGCGGCTGGAAACGGCGATCCACGACACCTCCCCCAACGCGGCAATGACGCTGGCGCGCGTGGTCGGGGCCTACGTCGCCGCCGACGGAG
>JAHWKS010000531.1 GCA_019347795.1 Planctomycetota bacterium
TACCGCCGCCAGGCCGGATCCAGCCGGCTCGGGTCTTGCAGGTAATCGGCAAACAGCCCCTCCACGTACTCGGCGCTGAGGCTGTCTGGATGCGGTTCAATATCGGACATGTTCGTCGAGCGAGATTTTCAGCCGACCGGGAAGAAGCAGCTACCGACAAGTTATTCTACCACGTCCCAAAGGACTGCGGAGGGCGCCTCGGACGTTGCGGCCTAGCTCGCGATCCGGCGGTAGTAGTCGATCGACCGCCTCAGTCCTTCTTCAAAGCTCACGGGCGGCTCGTAACCGAGTTTCTGCGATGCGAGGGTGATGTCGGCCATGCTGTGGCGGATGTCGCCGGGGCGGGGCGGGTCGAACTGCGGCTGGATCTTCGTCCCCAGAAGCTCGTTCAAGAGCTCCATCAGACGCAGGAGGCTGGTCGAGCGGCCGTCGGCGATATTGAACACTTCGCCCGCGACCTCCTCGACATCGGCCGCCAGGAGGTTGGCGCGAGCGACGTTCGCCACGTAGGTGAAGTCGCGCGTCTGCCCACCGTCGCCGTAGATCGTGGGACGCCGGCCGGCGAGCATCTCGCGCATGAATCGCGGGATTACCGCCGAATAGGGACTGTCCGGGTCCTGCCGCGGTCCAAAGACGTTGAAGTATCGCAGGCCCACCGTCTCCAGACCGTAGCTGTGATAGAAGGCGTGGCAGTAGAGTTCGCCCGCGAGCTTGCCGGCGGCGTAGGGGGAGAGCGGGCGGACCGGATCGCTTTCACGTTTGGCGAGGGTGGCCTGATCGCCGTACGCGGCGCTGGAGGCGGAGTAGACGACGCGCCGCACGCCGGCCCGGCGGGCCTGATCGAGCAGCACTAGCGTCGCGGTGGCGCACTGCGCGTGCGTGTCGAGCGGCTTCTCGACGCTCAGCGTCACCGACGGAAGCGCCGCCAGGTGAAACACGCAATCGACGCCGGCCACGGCGCGGGCCGTGGTCTTTTCGTCGAGGACGTCCCCCTGGATGAACTCTATTCGGTCGCGGAAGCCGTGGAGATTGCCTTCCAGTCCCGTGCTGAGGTTGTCGATGACCCGCACCCGATCGCCGCGCTCCAGCAGCGCCTCGACCACGTGCGATCCAATGAAGCCCGCTCCTCCTGTCACCAGCGCCGTCGCCATGAGCGATCCTCGCTTCCAATGCCGAACTGAATCGTCTGCTACCTCAAAGGTACGTCATGCTTTGGCGGCCGCCTTTTTGCGCGAACGCGGCTTGCGGGCGGCGCCGTTGTGGAACAGGGCGGGGATGGGGCTCAGGTCGTGCATCTCCGCCAGCCCCGCCTCCGCGATCTCGTGCCCGGTGAGGTAACGACCGGGGCTGGTCCACTTTGAGACCTGCTCCGCGGAGACGTTGAAAAACCGCGCCAGCAATAGGTCCATCTCCTTCTCCAGATACGCGAAGTGCCGCGCCCATTCGGCGGCCTCCATCTGGGCGATGTGCTCTTCGCTCTGCCACTTCATGGGATGGAACAAGAGCACGCTAAAGGGCGTGACCAGCCGGCGGCGGCACGCGGCGAACGGCCATAGCGCCGCCGAGGAGCATTCGCCGGTGACGATGCCGGTAGCTCGCAGTCCGCGGACTACGATCAGCGTCATCAGCGAGATCGCCGAGTACGCGCTGCCGCCGGGGGAGTCGAAATAGATCGTGCACTCCTCGCCGGGAGGCACGTTCAAAAGGCGTTCACTCAAATCGGACGCATTATCCGTCAACTCGCCGACGAAGGCGATCTCGGCCGGTCCTTCCTCGTCGTATCGATCCTCATTCTCCGCGCGTCGAGCCATAGGGACTCCATGCGATCCTGCACTCGGGAAACAACGTAAGAGGCCGCCGCACGGCGGCGCCGCATGACAGCAACGTATTCGCTCCGGACCCGCGCCGCAAGCGATGCAGCGTGAGGGCGTCCAATCGCGCCGGCGCCGCGGAACCAGCGCGTTCCGTCTCGTTTTGAGATGCTGTTCTCAGGATGAGACGGCCGCGAGGCATTCGGTCCTCAGGAATTCGTTGTGGAAAAAACGATAATTCACTGTGCAGAAGGGACTTGCGTCACTTCATGTCTCGCTCGTGCTCGGCTGGTCTAGCCCTTGCGGCCGTGTATGCCGTCCTAACGCCTCGACGATAGTCCAGAAATGTCGGGGCGGAATCAGCGAGTGAATCGGACGGAAGGCCTGCCCGTCCGAGGATCCGCGTGTGTTCAATGCAGGCCGAAATCGGAAAGGAGTTTCTGATGAAGACTCGCAAATTCACGTACTTGGGCGGACTGCTGCTTTTGGGTGCGATCACGACCGGCTCGGCGTGGCTTGCTTCGAGTGAAATCGAATTGCGAAGCGAACGCCCGGAAACGCGCGAAGTCGCGCTGCCCCGCGACGACTGGTGGTCCTCGCGCTTTCCGGCGGCGGCCCGGCATGAGGCGGTAGCGGAAGTTCTCGCGGCGGATGCGCCGCTCATCCACCCTGAGCCGCGCCTCTAATGTCGTCATCGCCCGCTCCAAGGCCGGCCGGAGCGCGGTCGGTTTTGGAGCGTGGCGAGCCGTAATTTTGGTCGAGCCACCGCCTCGTGTTCTCTGGGGAAGCGAAGCCGTGAGGCGTCTTTTATTCGAATCAGCCGTCCTTGTATTCTGTGCAGCCGCAGTCAGCATCGCAGGCTGTCAGAAGTCGTTCTTCAATAGGTCGTCCACGCAACAGGACGCCCGCGAGGAGAAAGCGCGGGAGGCGTATCGCGAAGGGCGCCTCTCCGACGCAGAGAAAAATTTTCGGCAAACGCTCCAGGAGAAGCCTGAACACGTCGAGGCAAACCGGTGGCTGGCCCGGATCCTGAACGTGGAAGGCAGACGGTGGGAAGCGACGCCATTTCTCTTTCGCCTGGTTCGCAGCGGCCGCTTCTCGATCGAGGAACTGATTCTGCTCGCCCATTTAGACGCCCCCTACGTCGACGCACGGGTGTTGGAACAAGCCCGTCGCGCCGTGCCCGACGATCCGACTCCCCAGATCGGCCAGGCGCTGGCAGACGTGCGGGAGCATCGAGACCAGCAAGCGCTGGCGGCCCTCCGGCAGATCGTCGCCGAAAGGCCACGTCTTCTGGACGCCCAAGCGCTGTTGGGCCGCGCGCTGGTGAAGCTCGATGACCATGACGCATTTCTGCGATGGCAGCGGCAGTTGCCCGACGGCGCCGACGCCCATCCGGAGGTCTGGTTCGTCCGCGGGCGATGGGCCCAGAAACATGATCAGCCCGAGGCGGCAATGCGCTGCTTCTGGGAGGCAGTTCGCCGGGCGCCCAACCATCAGCGGGCGCTGCAAGCGCTGGGCTCGGCGCTACAATTGGCTGGCCGGCGGCAGGAGGCGACGCCGTTTTTGCAACGGGCGGGACATCTGATCGACCTGCGCGACTTGGCCCACATGACCTTTCGCCAGGGCCCCGGTCTCGAGCGGATGACGCGGACGGCTGAGTTGATGGAGCAACTCGGAAGGCCCTGGGAGGCGTGGGCGTGGAATGTGGCTTTGCTGGCGCATTTTCCCGAGCATGAAACTGCCCAAGCGGCTCGCGACCGCCTCCACGCCTTCCTCCAAGAGGAGAATCCCCCGCGCACACTTGCGTCGGCCAATCCGGCGTTGAGCATCGACTTCGAGAACGGCCCGCTGCCGCGCTGGGATGCGGAACAGGGGCTGGCGGAGCCGGCCAAGAACGTGAAGCGGGCGGACATCCACTTCCAAGACGTGGCCGCCGAAGTCGGTTTGGACTTCACCTTCTTTAACACGGACCATCCGGAGCGTCGGCCCATTCCGATTTACGAGCAAAGCGGCGGCGGAGTCGCCGTGCTCGACTTTGATGTCGACGGCCGGCCTGACCTTCACCTGACGCAGAATGGTCCCTGGCCGCCCAAGCCCGAGTCCTCGCAGTATCGCGACCGTTTTTACCGGAACGTGGCGGGACGTCAATTCCAGGACATTACCGAGCAAGCTGGCCTCCAAGAGACGGCGTACTCTCAGGGCGCCACGGTGGGAGATTTCAACAGCGACGGATTTCCGGATTTGTATGTGGCGAACCTGGGAAGAAACCGGCTGTTCCAGAACAACGGGGACGGAACATTCACGGAGGCGACGCCGCCGGTCATGCGCGAGGGGCTGTGGACGACCAGTTGCGTCATGGCCGACCTCAACGGCGACGCGCATCCGGACATCTACGACGTCAATTACCTTGTGGGAAAGGAGACGTTCGATGAAGTCTGCGCCAACGAAGAGAACCTCTGCGGCCCCACTTTATTCGAAGGCGAACACGACCAAATTTATCTTAACCGGGGAGACGGCCGCTGGGAGCGCGCGACGGAGCAGTGCGGCGTCGCCGGACTGCGAGGCAAAGGCATGGGCGTTGTGGCGGCCGATTTTGATGAAGACGGCCGACTGAGCCTGTTCGTCGCCAACGACGGCGTGGCGAATTTCTTCCTGGCGCCTCAAACGCAAGGCGCCGGTTTTCGACTGGCCGACCAGGCCCCGCTCCTCGGGTTGGCCACCGACGTCGACGGCCGATCTCAGGCTTGCATGGGCGTCGCGGTCGGCGACTCCAACGCCGATGGGCTGCTCGATCTATTCGTTAGCAACTTCTCCGACGAATCCAACACCCTCTACCGCCAGTATGCGGGACGGCTGTTCGTCGTTGAGACCCGCGAGTGTCGGTTGCTTATTTCCAGACTTTCCTTTGTAGGGTTTGGCTCGCAGTTCCTCGAAGACGAATTGGACGGGCGGCCAGACTTGGTGGTCGCAAACGGCCACGTGCACGACGCCGACGACAACTTTCTGATTCGGCCTCAGTACTTCCAGAACCTCGGCGGAG
>JAHWKS010000532.1 GCA_019347795.1 Planctomycetota bacterium
GGAATCACTCTCATGCTTCATCACGCTGTTGGCCCGCTTGTGCTGGTTTTCGTCCTTCTCTTTGACGTCGGCCTCCTCCGCGCCGCCGAGCCGGATGGGAGCGTGCGGCGGATGCTGTACGTCGCGGCGCCGGGAATTCGAAACTACCTGGAGTACGGCGGGCATGGGCTGCTGGTGTTCGATATCGAAGATGATTATCGCTTCGTGCGGCGGATTCCTTTGGCGGGGCTCGATGCATCGGGCAAGCCGCTGAACGTGAAAGGCGTCTGCGCCAGCGAAGAGACGGACCGCATCTATGTGAGCACGCTCACGTCGCTGCAGTGCGTCGATCTGACCACCGACAAGCTCCTCTGGGAGCGCGAGTACGACGGCGGCTGCGACCGCATGGCGATCTCGCCTGACGGCAAGACGATTTACTTGCCGTCGCTGGAGAAGGATCACTGGCATGTGGTGGATGCGATGACTGGTGACGTAGTCGCGAAGATCGTCCCGAAGTCGGGCGCCCACAATACGATTTACGGCCTCGACGGCAAGCGTGTCTATCTGGCCGGGCTGCGTTCGCCGCTGTTGCCGGTGGCGGAGACGGGTACGCACACGGTCGCCCGGAAGATCGGGCCGTTCAGCAATTCTATTCGCCCCTTTACTGTGAACGGCCGCCAGACGCTGTGCTTCGTGAACGTCAACGAGTTACTCGGCTTTGAAGTGGGCGACCTGACGACCGGCGAAAAGCTGCATCGCGTGGAAGTGAAGGGCTTCAACAAAGGCCCCATCAAACGGCACGGCTGCCCCAGCCACGGCATCGGCATGACGCCCGACGAAAGGGAAATCTGGGTCTGCGACGCCGCCAACCAGCGGATGCACATCTTCGACGCAACCGCGATGCCGCCCAAGCAACTGGCGAACGTGCGGCTCCGCGACGAGCCGGGCTGGATCACCTTTCGCCTCGACGGCCGACACGCCTGGCCCTCCACCGGCGAAGTGATCGACACCAGCACTCGCGAGATCGTCGCCACACTCACCGACGAAACAGGCGCCGCCGTGCAGAGCGAAAAGATGGTCGAGCTCCACTTCCGCGGCGACGACGCCGTCACCGCCGGCGATCAATTCGGCCTGGGCCGCGTCCGCTGACGCCGTTGCCGGCAAGAATTGCCTCCACCACGCCGTCCATTGTATAGTGGCTGGCTTCCGCGGCGGGTTCGTAACCCAGGTCTCGCAGCGTTTGTGTGGTGATGGGGCTGATGCTCGCGATTCGCGCTTTGTGAAGTTGCTCGCCGAAGAGTTTCGCCAGGCTGCGGGCGATGGCGCTGCTGGTGACGGTGATCCAGTCGATGCGGCCGTCCGCCAGTTTTTCCGCAATTTCCTCATCCGGCTGTGTAGCGTCGGTGCTGGAGTAGACGACGATTTGCTCAACGATTCCGCCCGCCCCCGAAAGCAGCCGGGGGAGCGCGTCCCGGCCGCGGCTGGCCCGGGCCAACAGGAACCGCTTGCCGGCGGCGTCGGGACAGAGCGCCTCGGCCAGCCCTTCGGCGTCGAACCGCTGCGGCTGAAGGTCCACGCGCAAGCGATACTCCGCCAGCGCCTGGGAAGTGCCCGGGCCGATGGCCGCGAGTCGCACGCTCCCCAGCGCGCGCGTGTCGCGGCCGACCGACACCAGGCGGTCGAGCAGGAATCGCACTCCGTTGGCGCTGGAGAATGTCAGCCAGTCGAACTCCGATAGCCGCTCGATCGCATCATCCACCGGCGTCCAATCCGGCGGATCGCTGATTTCGATCGCCGGCTGCAGCAGGACTTCGGCCCCTAATTCTCCCAGGCGCCGCTGCAAATCGATTGCCTGACCCCGCGGCCTGGTGACGAGAATCGTCTTGCCGAACAGCGGCCGTTGCTCAAACCACGCCAGCGCCGGCGAGAGCGACGCGACCTCGCCGATGATGACAATCGCCGGTGGACGCAGCCGCTGTCCCTCGTGCGACTCCATCCGCTCGGCGACTTCCGCCAGCGTGCAGCGAATGGTGAACTGGTCGGGAAGGCTACATCGCCGCACGATGGCGGCCGGCGTCTGGGGCGGCTTGCCGTGGCGAATGAGTGCTTCGCTCCATTGCCGCGCCGTGGTGACGCCCATGTAGAAGACGAGCGTTCCGGGAAATTGAGCGAGCGCCTCCCAATCGAGCGTCGCTCCTTCCTTTTCCGGGTTCTCCTGCCCGGTCACGAGGGCCGCCGCGGAGGCGAAGTCGCGATGGGTGATCGGGATACCCGCATAGGCCCCCGCCGCCAGCGCGGCCGTAATGCCGGGAATGATCTCGAACGGCACGCCGGCCGCCAGCAGCGCCCCCGTCTCTTCCGCGATCCGTGCAAACACTGCGGCGTCGCCCCCCTTGAGCCGCACCACAGTCTTTCCGCGACGCGCCTCTTCGACCATGCGGGCGTTAATTTCGTCCTGCGACCAGATTCGCGTCCGCCCGTGCTTCCCGACGCACAGCAACTCGGCCGAAGGCGGCGCGTGCTCGAGGATCTGCGGATTGGCGAGGGAGTCGAACAGCACCACCTCCGCCCGCCGCAGGCACTCCGCGCCGCGGAGCGTGATCAGTCCCGGGTCGCCCGGCCCGGCGCCGACGAGATAAACGATGCCCGGTTGGGAAAACGATGACACAAGGCGAACCTGAACAGGGCCTATTCCACAAAGCCGGATCGCCCGGACCGCGCTGGATTTGCTGGAACTACGGAAGCCAAAGCAGCCAGCAGATTAATACCACTAGGAGAACAATTGCGCGTAGGGGCAACTGCCGCCGCTGAAAATGATGGAGAACGCGAACACTCAGGACGACGGCGCCGAACAGCAGCGCCAACTCCAGCAACGGATTGGCTCCAACTCCAGTCATTATTGTCGTCATCACAGTCTCACCACGTCCAAAATCAGACTGCGATGCCAATTATCGGCGATCGCCGCCACGCGTTCAATCGCATCGCGTAAACGCCTATTTCGTAAACCCGCGTTCCCCACGCGGAGCGTGGGAACGAGCCTCTGCTCAAGCCGGTCCCGGCCGATCGGCCCGTTCAAAGAGCTGGCGGAGCGAGAGTTGGAATCCCGGCAGCACGGCGCCGCCGTCCAGCAGGCCGTTCTCATCGACGGTTGTCACATCCGTGGGGCTGGTGAACACGCGGGCGGAGCGACTCTCCGGATCGACGTACCACACCAATTCCACACCCGCCTCGAAGTATCGCTGCAGCTTGTTCTCCATCTCGCGCGCCGTGTTCGATTCCGAAAGCACCTCGACCGCCAGGTGCGGGACGATCGACGGAGTGCGTCCCCTTGGCAGAGGCGTTTTCGGCCAGCGGCTCCAACCGACGAACGACACGTCGGGAAGCTTGACGATCCCCGGAAGAATACGGAAAGGCCCGTCGGCGCCGCTCGCCTTGCCCAGGTCGTTCTCTTCAAGGAACGCGTTAATGTAGGAGAGGATCAATCCCGCGACAATCGATTCATACAACCCCATCGGCTTCTCCACAAGAACGCCGTTCTCCAATTCATAAAGCCGGTCTTCACGGTCGGCAATCCGGAGGACGTCCTCTTCCGTTGCATAGCCGGGGGGCGGAACCAGGCGAATTCGCTCGGCCGGAATGTCTCCCAAGTCGGCCTGCAAGTCGGCAAGGCTCCATTGCACGGGGAAGGAAACCGGGGAAGGAGGAACTACCGTCGCCATAGGAGGAAATCCAGAACACGTGGGTTCGGTCGGAAAGTCCTTCAATTATCGGCCGCTTCGGAACCGGCTTCAATCCGTCTCGTGGGGCGCGAAGCCGGCGACGGCGCCTACTGCACCCCCGGTATCAACTTCGCTTCGGGGTCATCTGGCGGGCGATCCAGTACAAGGAAGGCGAACAGATCCGCCAGCTCCTGCGGCTTGAGCTGGTTCTCCACGCCTTCCGGCATCAGCGAGAGTTTGCTTTGCCGCATCTCGTCCACTTGATCGCGAGGCACGATCTCCAATTTGCCGCCTTGCGTCTTGAGCACCACGCGCTCCTGGCTGTCTTCCACCAAGAGGCCCGTCAGCACGCGGCCGTCGGCGGTGATCACCGTCTGCGCCTGGTAGGCGGCGCCGATCACCAGGCTCGGGTCGAACACGTTCGAGAGGAGCTGATCGAAGTTGCCGCGGCCGTTGCTGGTGATGTCCGGCCCGACCTCCTGCCCTTTATCGTAAATCTTGTGGCACTGGCCGCAGACCTTCATGTACGCTTCCTGACCGCGATGCGGGTCGCCGGGCGTGTTGCGGAGGTAATCCCGCATCCGGGAAATCACCTGCTCGCGCTGCGGATCGCGCTCCGTGCGGACCGTGCCCCAGTGGCGATGCACCGCGGCGGTCAGTTCCGGATCCTCGCGCTCCAGCAACTTGCGCACCTGGTTCACGTTCAAGGCGTCGGTGGGGATGACGTCCTTCTCGATGGCGGCCAGCAAGTCCTTGCTCCACGCAACCCGCTGCGTCAATAGTTCGATCGCCTTCGGCTTCTGCTCGGGAGCGAGCCGCGGGTACGCCTCCGCCACGACCTCGCCAACTTGCGGGTCATCCAGGCGACCCAACGCGCCGAGCACCCCCGCATGCAGGTCGGCCGAGGCCCGCAGCTCCGCCGTCAGCATTTGAACCGCCAGCGAGAGCGCCTGCTCATGACCGCCGGCGATGAGCGCCTCCAGCGCCGCGAGGCGACGCTGCGTGTCCTTTCCGCCGAGTGCGACGGCCCGCATTTGCTCTTGAGCGTCGGCGTCGCCCCAGGAAGCGGCCACCAGTCCGGCGTCGAAGGCGAGCGGATAGTCCTGTCTGTCCTGATGGATCCGTCGCAGCGGCGATTCTAGCGGCG
>JAHWKS010000533.1 GCA_019347795.1 Planctomycetota bacterium
GCCGCCGCGCTGACGTACGTGGCCGCGACGCTGCAAGCGATTCTTACGCTGCTCTACTATTTGATGCACTACTCGAGCCGCGATTAAGCGCTCCGAGCCCAATTCGTCAGCGAGGCGCGTGACTCGGCGCTCCCTCGCTGACGCTTCGGGTTTTCCGAGGACTTCCCTCGCCGGCGCTTCGGGTTCTTAGCCGCAAACTTGGCTCATCCGGCGTCTTGCGATTAACCGATATAACCGATACCGCCGGTCGTATGCGCCGGCGCCCCCGGTTGGAAGTCGCATGCGTCGAACGAGGACGAGCCATGCTTGTTGCGAATCCGCTGCGCGCCGCGGGAAGCGTTTGTTGTTTGGCGATGGTGCTTGCTCTTGCGGAGCGAGCAGCGGCAACGCCTCCCGAGTACGACCCGTTCGAAGTGATCGTTCAGCAGCCTGAGGCGCCAGACGAGGGGGGCGCCGTTCAGCCCGACGGCGCCCAGCCATCACAGCCCGATCAGGCGGCGCCGCCCGCCGCTCGGCAGCCGCCGCCCACGCCCGAGACGCAGCGTCCCCCACAGCCGCGGAGCAGCATTAGCGGACGTCAGGCGGGCTTTTTGCTCGCCAGCGCGCCGAATATGTTCGGCGACTTTTTCGGCGGCGGACCGGCGCTGGTAACGGTCCAGGGAGCGCCGATCCTCATTCCCCAAACCATCAGCGACGGCAATCCTCTTAATCTCCAGGTCATCAGCGGAACGGGCCAGCCCGGGGCCGATCCCGATCCCGCTGTGCCCATCATGGTGTTGTCGGGCGGCGTCG
Organism: Planctomycetota bacterium; assembly: GCA_019347795.1. GTDB lineage: Bacteria > Planctomycetota > Planctomycetia > Pirellulales > Pirellulaceae > JAHWKS01. The sequence goes on from JAHWKS010000533.1 coordinate 793, forward strand.
TGCTCACGCAGAGCATCGGCCCGGGACAAGATGCCAGCGGCGATCAGCAGCCCGACCTTTACCCCATTGCCGATCCAGCGGCGCTGGCGCCGGGGGGTCCGCTTGGGCCGCCGCTGCCGGCGCCGGGAACGGTCGTGTTCAACAACGGCGTCGCGGTCTTCACCGCGGGACAACCGCTCGACCCGGCTAATCCCGCACAGGCGGCCGCCGACAACTCGGTGCGAATGGCGGACGGCTGGGCGCTCGCCTTCAGCCACATCTTCACTCCCAATGCATTCACGGTGTCCCTCCCCAACGGCGGCGGCGCCGGAGTCCGCCGAATCAAGATCGCCGAGGACAACAGCCCGCAGCCGCGCTCCCGGCTGTTTTGGAACTACAACTTTTTCAACGACGTCTTCGGCGGCGTGGGAGACGTGAATCGCTACGTGTTCGGGCTGGAGTACGCGTTCTTCGACAATCGGGCGTCGATCGAAGTGCGGGCGCCGATGGCCTCGACCATCGCCTCCGAACAGACGGCTGTATTCGGCGGCGCCGCTTTGCACGACACCGAGTTCGGAAACATGACGTTCACCTACAAGCAGGTGCTGATCCAAGGCGACCGCGGGCTTCTCTCGGCCGGCCTGGGCGTGGCCTTGCCCACCGGCGACGACGCACGCCTCGCGCTGCCTGGCGGCCCGACGATCCTCGCCATCGACAACGAAAGCCTCCACCTGCTCCCGTTCGTGGCGATCCTCTCGAATGCGGGCGAGCGGCTGTTTTGGCAGGCGTTTCTGCAACTGGATGTGGACACCAACGGCAACACCGTCCGAGCGGATGTGACCGGCGCCGACGTCGCGCCCATCGGCGTCTTCCACGATGCGACGCTGATGTTCCTCGACGTAGGGGTAGGCTATCGCGTCTACCAGAATCCTAACGGCGCGATCACGCAGATTTCGCCCGTGGCGGAACTGCACTATTCGACGACGCTCGAAGACATCGACACCGTTGCCGGAGGCGGCGTGACCGTGCAGGGCGTGACCGATCGCTTCGACGTCGTGAATCTGACGATGGGCGTCGACGTTGCCACGCAAGGCCAGGTGAACATCCGACCGGCGATGGCGATCCCCCTCACCGGCGGCAACGATGAGCACTTCGACTACGAAGCGATGGTCCAGGTGAACGTGGGATACTAGACCTTCGTCGATGACTGGGCATCACTTGAGTCGCCGGGGTTGCCGGCGGCGCGTAGAATTCTCCGTGGCTTCCCTTCTTCGGAGAATGAACGATGGCTCGTTTCCCCAAGCGTGGAGACCTTCGACCGGCCTCGGATGATGCTGCGCGCGGCGTCGGCGGCTCGTCCCCGGTGGGGAGGCCGGCGGGCGATGACGCCGAGCTTCTCGATGCGTACTCGCGGGCCGTGATCGGCGTGGTCGAGACGGTTTCCCCTGCGGTGGTGAGCGTCTCGGGGCAGCGCGGCGACGGCGGCGGTTCGGGTACGGGGTTTCTGATCGCGCCGGAGGGATACGCGGTCACCAACAGCCACGTCGTCGCCGGCCGCGAAAAGCTTTCGGCCGAGACGGTCGATGGCGATCGCGTCGAGGCCGAGGTGGTGGGGGACGACCCGGCGACTGACCTGGCCCTCCTGCGGCTGGCGGCTCGCGATTTGCCTTTTGCCCAGGTCGGCGACTCCGACGCGCTCCGCGTGGGGCAGTTGGTGATCGCCATCGGCAGTCCCTTGGGATTGCACGCCACCGTCTCGACCGGCGTGGTAAGCGCCTTGGGCCGGAACATGCGCGGCCGCGAAGGCCGGCTGATCGAGAGCATCGTGCAGCACTCGGCGCCGATCAATCCCGGCAACTCCGGCGGGCCGCTGGTCGATTCCCGCGGCCGCGTGGTGGGCTTCTTCGGCGCCGGTCCGCGCTGTTTCGCCAGGGGAGTTATCGACGGCGGGAGGCGGCTGTTAGAATCAGCACCAAATGCCTTTCCTTCCTGACTGCTCAATTGAGTCGTTGTGCATGAGCGTCGCCGCCGCCGAATTCGACCTCGTCCCGGAAGCCTGGACGCGCCGGCATCTGTTGGATCTCGAAAGCCTCTCGGCCGAGGAGATTCGGCTGCTCCTGGAGACGGCGTTTCGGTTTAAGGAGGCGACCGGCGGCTGCCGCACCAAGCTGCCGGTGCTTCAGGGACGGACGATCGCCAATCTGTTCTATGAGAACTCGACCCGCACGCGGACGAGCTTTTCGCTCGCGGCCCGGCGGCTGGGGGCGGATATGGTGGAATTCACGGCCTCGGGAAGCAGCGTCTCGAAGGGGGAATCGCTGATCGACACCGCCAAGACAATCGAGGCGATGAACATCGACGCCGCCATCGTCCGCCATCGCACCCCCGGGGTGCCGCACCTGTTGGCGAATGAGCTGCGATGCGCGGTGATCAACGCCGGCGACGGTCCGCACGAGCATCCCACGCAGGGACTCTTGGACATCATGACGATCTGCGAGCATCGCGGCGACGTGGCGGGAAAGACCGTCGCCCTGGTAGGCGATATCGCCCACAGCCGCACCGCACGCTCCAACATCTGGGGGCTGAAAAAGCTCGGCGCCCACGTGATCGTCTGCGGACCGGCGACGCTCGTCTCGCCCCGCTGGGAGGAGTTGGGCGTGGAGGTGGCGTATCACCTCGACGAGATCCTCCCGCGGTGCGACGTGCTGAACCTGCTCCGCATCCAGTTCGAGCGGCAATACACTCGGCCGGTCCCGTCGGTCCGCGAGTACGCCCTCCTCTACGCGATGAACCGCCGGCGGATGGCCAAGGCGAAAGAGAACATCCTGATCATGGCGCCGGGACCGATCAATCGCGGCGTGGAAGTCACCCCCGAGGTGGCGGACGGGGCCCACTCAGTAATCCTGCACCAGGTCACCAACGGCCTGGCGGTGCGGATGGCGGTGTTGTGGCTGCTCTGCGGCAGGTAGCGGGCGCGATAGAATGGAGACGATGACCGTTCCGCCTCAAGATCGCCGTCCCGCGTTGCGTCCGCCGCAGTTTCGGCTCTCGACATTGCTATGGGTGGTGGCGCTGATGGGCGCCGTGCTGGCGGCGATGAACCTCGTCGGGCCGATCGGCGCGTTCGCTCTGGCGCTGTTTATTCTTTCGGTGGTAGCGCATGTCTCCGGCAACGCGCTGGGAACGAGGCTCCGCCGTCTCGGGGACGAACCGGTGGACGACGACGATCGGCCCGTCCACCGGCGACCGCAGTTCGGCACGGGAAATGTCAAACCCGGGCCCCGGCCGCGGCTGGGGGAATATCGGCGGATGGGGCTGCTGCTGGCGATCGTGGTTGTCGCGTCCGTCGCGCTCGGCGCGGGAGGGGGCGTGTGGTGGACGCTGCGCACCGGGCAGCCTGCTCCGACCATCCAGGACCTCGCACTGGCGGCCACCGCATTCGGCGTGCTGGGCGGCATTTGGGGATTCATCACCGGCGGGTTTCTCCTCGTCGGCGCCGGCGCCGTGAGAGAAGCGATGCAGGCCCCCAAGCAGTCCGATCCCTCGTAAAACAGGCGGCTCGTCTGTTTCCCAGTTTCCGTCAGAAATCGGTCCCACCGACTCCACGCTATTTTTCCTTCTGCTATGATAATTGTCGCCGCACGACCGCGGCGGACACACCGTTCCCTCCGTCTCCCACCTCACTCACCATTTCTCGCAGGAGATCACTCATGGTCAAACGCACACGCCGAGAGTTCCTCGAGGACTCCATGTTCGCGGCGGCCGCCGCGGCGGCGGCAGGCTCGGCCGGTCCGCTTCTGGCCGAGGATTCCGAGAAGCAAAGCTCCAGCCCCAACGAGCGACTGAGCGTCGCCGTGGTGGGCGTGCGGGGCCGCGGCGGCAGCCACATCGGCGCCTTCGCCGGCCGGAAGGACACGGAAGTGAGCTACGTCTGCGACGTCGACCACGGCATCGGCGGCTCGCGGGCCAAGGAGATCGCCAAGCGGCAAGGCCGCGAGCCGAAGTTCGTCGAGGACCTGCGGAAGGTGCTGGACGACAAAAGCGTGGACATCGTCAGCATCGCCACGCCCAACC